>JADJTG010000016.1 GCA_016711285.1 Sphingobacteriales bacterium | reverse complement strand
TGAATAATTTGCGCGGCGGTAAAATTTTGCACTGGATGGATATTGCTACTGCCATTGCTGCCGGTAAGCACGCCGAAGCCATTGTAGTAACCGTATCTGTGGATCAGGTGAGTTTTCATAATCCCATAAAATTAGGCGATGTGGTGGTAATAGAAGCCAAAGTAACGCGCGCTTTTAATACCTCCGTAGAAGTATATGTAACGGTAAATGCAGAAAATCTACCTTCCAAAACCAAATACTTCTGCAACGATGCCTATTATACTTTTGTAGCTTTGGACAGCAACGGCAAACCGCGCTCCATTGAGTCGGTACTCCCTCATAGCGAGGAAGAATTGCAGCAATACGACAAAGCACTCAAACGCCGCGAACTGCGCCTTATCATCGCCGGACGATGCAAGCCAAAGATTCACAATCCCTGAAAGATATATTTTCCTGATATTTTCTTCATTTACAATATTTTAATTATATCAAACATAAAAAAATAAATACAAAATCAATCTCATGAGTGATTCAAAAATCAGCATATCGCGCGGCAAACTAAAAGTGCCCAATAATCCGATTATTCCTTATATTGAAGGAGATGGTATTGGTGTTGATATTTGGCCCGCCGCACAAAAAGTATTTGATGCTGCCGTAGAAAAAGCCTACAAAGGCAAACGCAAAGTGGAATGGCGCGAAGTACTCGCCGGAGAAAAAGCTTTCAACAAAACCGGAAGCTGGCTGCCACAAGAGACCCTCGATACTATTCGGGAATATTTGGTTGCCATCAAAGGTCCTCTTACCACACCGGTGGGCGGCGGTATCCGTTCTTTGAACGTAGCATTGCGTCAGGAGCTCGATTTATACGCTTGCGTGCGCCCCGTAAAATACTACAGAGGTACGCCATCACCTGCCCGCGAACCTGAAAAAGTGGATATGGTGATTTTTCGCGAAAATACCGAAGATATTTATAGCGGCATTGAGTATATGGAAGGAACACCCGAAGCTAAAAAATTGCTCGAATTTTTGCAAAATGAATTGGGTGTTAAAAAAATCCGTTTTCCGAAAACCTCTTCTTTCGGTATCAAACCCGTATCGCGCGAAGGCTCGGAGCGTTTGATACGCAGTGCCATTGAATATACCCTCGCACACAAAGCCTACAAATCGGTAAGTTTGGTACATAAAGGCAACATTATGAAATTTACCGAAGGAGCTTTCAAAAACTGGGGCTACGAACTCGCCGAGCGCGAATTTGGCGATAAAGTGTTCACTTGGGCACAATACGACCGCATCGCTGCCGAAAAAGGTCAAGATGCTGCCAACAAAGCACAGAAAGAAGCCGAAGCTGCCGGAAAATTGATTATCAAAGACGTAATCGCCGACAACTTCCTGCAACAAATCCAACTGCGCCCCGCCGAGTACGATGTCATTGCTACGCTCAACCTCAACGGCGACTATATTTCTGATGCCCTCGCTGCTATGGTGGGTGGTATTGGTATTGCGCCCGGAGCTAATATCAACTACAAAACCGGCCACGCTGTGTTTGAAGCCACACACGGCACTGCTCCCAAATACGCCGGACAAGACAAAGTAAATCCGAGTTCGGTGATTTTGTCGGGTGTGATGATGTTTGAGTATATGGCTTGGGAAAAAGCCGCCGTGATGATAGAAAAAGGTTTGGCAAAAGCTATCCGCACCAAACGTGTTACTTACGATTTTGCGCGTGCGATGAAAGGAGCTACCGAACTCAAATGCTCTCAGTTTGCAGACGAAATCATCAAAAATATGTAAAAAAAACAGCACCTTACAGCCATTCCGAAAGGCTCTGTGCTGAAAAATATATAAAAAAAACCTTGTCTGTTCTTTTTCAGGCAAGGTTTTTTTATTGTACAATAAATCAGAGAGAGAAAAAAGAATTACTTTAAAGTCATTAATTATGAACGTAATTTTAAAATGAACATTCTTGTACTTAATAATAAAAGTTTTTGGATAAATCTTCAATAAAAAAATGTTCATTGCGCCCGCGCGATTAAGTGCTAACGCATATTTACTTACTATTTGTTTAATTGAAAACTAAAGAATTTAACTAACTGAAAATCAATATTTTGATATTAAAATTTTGATTAAAAATAATATAAAATAGATAGGTTCAACTACTTATGTTTATATAAAATAATTTAGAGTAAATTATTAAAAGCCATCACTTTTGCATTTATTTTTGTAAGGAAGATATTGTTAAATTAAAAAGTTTCAAAATGAAAAAAGCAGTATTATTGATACTCATGGGTTTAACCTGTATTTTGACAACTTCAAAAGCACAAAACCTTTATTTTCCTCCTTTGAGCAATACGGCTGACTGGGATACCATTGCTCCGGCTGCTTTGGGCTGGTGCTTAAATGAAATAGATACTTTGTATGATTATTTGGAGCAGCAGGACACCAAAGGTTTTATCGTATTGAAAGACGGGAAAATAGTGTTGGAAAAATACTTCGGAACTTTTACAAAAGATAGTTTGTGGTATTGGGCATCTGCCGGCAAAACCATTACTGCATTTTTGGTGGGCAAAGCACAGGAAGAAAATTATTTATCCCTCACCGATACTACATCAACTCATTTGGGTGTCGGCTGGACAAATAGCACAGCCACTCAGGAGCATAAAATTAAAATCAGCCACCAACTAACGATGACTACCGATACACAAACAAAACTTAAAACACCGACAGGAATGACCGGAGTTTGGGTTGCTGTTGATTATGACAATGTGTTTTTTAGTAGAGCAAGAAGTATGGCTCGCTTTGGCTTGTTGATGCAAAACAACTGCATTTGGAATACAGATACTTTGCTGCGCGATACAGCCTATATCAACCAAATGACTCATACTTCACAAAATCTGAATAAGTCTTATGGCTATTTATGGTGGCTCAATGGCAAATCTTCTTATATGCTTCCGACCTCTCAAATAGTTTTTCAGGGTTCGTATGCACCTGCTGCTCCCGATGATATGTTTGCGGGACTTGGAAAAAACGGACAAATTTTGAGCATTTCAAGAAGTTTGGGCTTAGTGGTTGTCAGAATGGGCAATAAAGCAGAAAGTAGTGAAGTGCCGACACAACTATGTAATAGTATTTGGCAAAAACTAAATGCCGTAATGTGTAATTCCACCGATATTGAAGAAATAAACCCCCAATCAACGACTATTGCAGTATTTCCAAATCCCGCCGAAACAGCACTGAATATTGTTCTGCCTTCAGATGAAAACACTCAAATTGAAATTGCAAATTCAAGGGGTCAAACCGTTATTAAAGCCCAAAACAAATCCTCCGTTGATATTTCTAACCTGCCCGATGGCTTATATTTTATAAAAATAAGACAAGGGCAACATCATTTCGCTCAAAAATTTATTAAACAATAGTCCTCCAAAAGCGAGACTTAGCACGCTATATTTTCACCGACAAAGCTGCTGTTATTCTGAAATTATTATAAGGCGATGTTTGATTTTGAAAAAAAACTCTTTGTTCGGAATGGTAATGTTTCAACTCGGTGCGGAATAGTACATTTTCAAAAATCTGATAATCGTAGTTGATAGAAGCTCCTAATATTTGCGCTCCATTTTCGGTAGAAGAAATAATAACACCATCAGAGTCATTAAAATACTCTGCACGCGCCGCTATTTTGTGTTTTTCTTTTATTTGATAGCTACCAATCACCACCGGTGTACTCCAAGTTACTGTTTGTTTGGGGTTTTTATAAAAATCCTGCCCCATATCAAAGCCCAATGTAAGCCGCAAATCGGCAGACATTTGCAGGTGTGCATATAAATTATGGTAAAATCGCTGCGATACGCCGTAGTTGCTTTCTCCGATAAAATTGCTGTAATTCAAAGTAATATTCGGCTTTGGTGAGTAGGTAATTTGCATACCCCAAGCCGGTTTTTGTACATCATCGTATTTTTGCACCTGCTGCCAGCCGTTGAGCAACAGCAGGGCGGCGTAAAGTTGTTGATTGTCGGACGTATAACTTAATTTAACCCCTGTTTCAAAATAGGGCGAATTTTCGGCAACAAGGCTGCGTGTCAGGGTGGCACAATCGGCGGCAACGGCACTCTCAAAGCCTATATGCGAGGGCATAATACCGGCATCAAGCCACCAATTATTCTGTTTGGATAATTGAATACCTACATTGGCTTCATATACAAATTGTGCCCAAGTTGGCTCGGCACTCAAATTATATTGCGCATAATTGCCCACCATCATCGCCAAATTACTTCTTATATGTGCTTTTGACAGCGATGCCTTTATATACGCCAAATTAATATTGACTTCATTGTGTCGTTTATGGTTGTATATAAAAGCATCTTGTTCGTGGTTGTAGGGCTTGTCAAAATTGTAGCAATAATACATTTCGGTATATGCGCTCCAAGTAATGTTTTTTAATGTATCCGTTTGTGCAAATGCGAATTGCGGTATCCATAAAAAAGCCACAGCAGCAGCTATAAATTTGATCATAAACTAAAAGGTTGAGATTATAAAAAATTATGAATAAAGATTGTAGCAAATGTAATCATTTAGCTAAAAAGGCAGCCATCATTTTTTAATAATATTCAGTAAAGATGTTTGTTGATATAAAAAAAACGGTTTATTTTTGAAAAACCGCATATTATTGCATCGCCTTTTTATTTTTTGAAAAAAAGAAGAATGAAAAAAAAAGTTGTAGCTATTATTCCGGCGCGTTATCAGTCGAGCCGCTTTCCGGGCAAACCCCTGATTGACATCGGCGGGCAAAGCATGATTAGCCGCGTGTATCGGCAAGCCAAACGCTCCCCTTTGTTGGCGGAGGTCGTGGTGGCTACCGACGATGTGCGTATTTTGGAGCATTTGCAAGCCGAAAACTGCAAAGCTGTAATGACCGGCGAGCATATTTCGGGTACCAATCGCTGTGCGGAGGCATTGAGCCTGCTGAACGACGAATACGATATGGTGGTGAATATTCAGGGTGATGAGCCTTTTTTCCAAGTGCCGCAAATAGCGGAAATTCTTGCTGCCTTTGACGATGAAAACACCGCCGCGTCTATAGCCACTTTAATCAGACCTCGCCAAAATCCGGCAGACTGGCACTCGCCGCATGTGGTAAAAGCACTCGTAGGCACTATGGGCAACGCGCTCTATTTCAGCCGCCGCCCTCTGCCTTATGTGGTAGCCAATGGAGGCACTGCACCTGTAGAAAATGCAGGTTTTTATCAGCATATCGGCATTTACGCTTTCAAAACGGAGGTGCTGCGCCAAGTGGTACAATTAGCCCCCGCGCCCTTGTCGCAAGCCGAGTCGCTGGAGCAACTCACCTGGCTCGAAAACGGCTATCCCATTAAGTGCTGCATCACCCACTACGATAATATCGCCATTGATACGCCCGAAGATTTGTTAAAAATCCGCCATTTATTGTAAAATACCGCGCTCTGAAAAGAAAAAAACGCGATAAGATGCCAAAAAGAGTGGGAGAGGAGCAGCATCTGTCGCAAAATAGTATATCTTTGTAAGTACCTGTTGATAAAAACATACCACTTACAAAACACTGAAATCACACAGCCGTTTTTTGGAGGAAATACGGTGATGATGTAGCTTGTATTTTTGTGAGGGACTTTTGTTGTTGCCGATAGGCAAATATTTGTTCTTTACCACTTTTTTACACTATTATGAAAAATAGAATTTTAGAGCTTGATGCTTTGAGGGGCATCGTGGCTTTGCTCATTGTTGCCTTTCATTTTATGATGTTCCGACCCGAAATATCCGCCGACTGGGGTATGCTGACGGTGTGTGTGGATATATTATTTATGGTGAGCGGTTTTGTGATTAGTATGACCGTACACCGCTCGCGCAGCTGGAAAGATTTTGTATGGAATCGTTTTAGCAAATTATATCCGGCTTATTGGGTGTCGGTTACATTTACCACTGTTTTAATTATTTACAAAAGTGTAGCCAAAGCCGAGCCGCATCTGGTACAGCAAATAGGCATACGCTATTGGGCAAATATGACGATGCTGCAATATTATTTCAACATACCTTCTATTGACGACCCCTATTGGACTTTGATTATTGAGTTGAATTTTTATCTATTGATGGGTTTGATGCAAGGGTTGTTGCCTTCAAAAGTGGCGCGAGTTGTGCCTTTTATATTGCTGATATGCAGTTTTTTGTATGCCTTTGATGGCGTAGCACACCATCATTTTTTGCGACATATTCCGCAATGGTTTCCCTTGCTTCATTATTTCCCCCTTTTTTTGGCGGGTATTATCCTGTATCGTATTCAATTTGAAGGGGGCGGCACTTGGCAGCGTTGGTTCTGGTTGGCAAGCACCTATTTTTGTCAGGGAATGATGTTTGAAAATTGCTATCGCAATACGATGTTTTTGAGCAATGCTCAATATTGGGTGGCATTGGGCGCAGCTTATGGGCTGCTGATACTTTTTGTAAGGCAGCATTTGAAATTTATTGTAATGCCGGCTACCCTGTGGGCAGGAAAAATTTCGTATAGTTTATACCTCAGTCATCAGTTTTTGGGCATTTCGCTGCTCATTCCGGGTATGATGAAATATTTGCATTTGAATTTTTGGACGGCGGCAGGCATTTCATTTGCAATAGCTTTGGCAGTGGGGTATCTCATCAATATTTGCGTAGAAACACCTTTTTTACAAAAATTAAGACGTATATACTACCTCAAAGCAAGCCTGTCAAAGCCTCATTAAAACAACAACAGACAAGATAAAGCATCGTGTATCATCATTTCGCTGCTTATCTTTATGCGCAAAAAAAATACATGTCAGCCTCCACCGCACTTTTGATAGAGCCGCATTACGCACCGAATTGCGATTTTTTAGCTTTGCTCCTGTCGCATCAGGAAATTTATTTTTCGCTCAACGACCCTTTTTGTAAAGCCACTTACCGCAATCGTTGCCATATAGCCGCCGCCAATGGGCTGCAAGTATTGAGTATTCCTTTGGAAGGCGGCAGAAATCAACGCTGCCGCTACTGCGATGTGCGCATCAGCTACGATAGCCCTTGGCAAAAACAACAGTGGCAAGCCTTGCGCAGTGCCTATGGTAGTTCGCCTTTTTTTATGCACTACGATACCCGAATACAGCCTTTTTACGAAAAGCGTTTTACTTTTCTGACCGATTTTAATATAGAACTGCTGAATACGCTGTGCCAAGCGATGAAATTACCGCTGCGCTGGCAATTGTGGCAAAATGAAACCCCTGCCGCCGCCGTCCTTGCCGATTATCGCAATCGCATTGTGCCACGCGACGGCAGCGACAATTTGCCACAACTCCCTTTGCAAACAATTACTTATCCGCAGGTTTTCTCTTATAAAAGACCCTTTGAACCGCATTTGAGCAGCTACGATTTATTGTTCAATGTGGGCAATAGAGCAGCAGATATTTTACAAAAAATGCAAACGGGGAATTGGGGGTAAAATAAATATGGTTTAGTATAACTGTCTGATTATTAATCTATTGATAGTGTTTTATTAAATTTGCTAATAAGACAATCGCAAAATAAATGTTGTTTTTTTTCTGATAAATTCACTACTTCAAAAATAATTGTCGTACCTTGCGAGCCGATAGTAACTAAATTCCTAACTAAACAGATAAGCCTGTGCGCGGATATTCTTACTTAGCTTGCTTGCTTTTTTCGGTAGTTGTTTTTATGGCATTGGGTATTTCGACCACTCAAGAGGAGGGTTTCAGCTATGCCGCCTATACCGAACCCCACGCTTTAAAAAACAGCATTGAAGTTTTTGGCATTAACTCTGATAAATATAGTGTTCATTACGATATTATACAACCCAATCAAGTATTGGGCGAAATTTTAGGTAATTGTAATATAAATACTGCTATGGTGCACGAAATAGCGGTCAGGAATGTGACGGCTTTGACGTGCGCAACTTAAAGGCGGGGCACGGTTATACAGTTTTATGCGATGCTGACCAAAAAGCACAATATTTTATTTACGAAAGCGACCCTACCATGTATGTAATGCTCGATTTTACGGGCGGTACGGGTACGGTAGATGTGAAAAAACGCCAGATAGAACGTAAAATAAAAACAGCTTCGGGTGTAATCAACAGTTCTTTGTATCTAACCTTAGAGCAAAATAAGATATCGCCGAAAATTGCCGTGAAATTGGCGCAGGTATATGCGTGGTCGGTGGACTTCTTCCACTTACAAAAAGGCGATTATTTTAAAATTTTATACGAAGAAATTTATGCCGATGGCAAATTGGTAGGCGTGGGCGAAATTAAATCGGCGGTATTTAATCAAAACAGCGAAGATAATTATGCCATTTATTTTGAAAAAGATGATACACGCGGCTACTACGATGAAAAAAACAACTTACTCCAAAGATCTTTCCTTCGTGCTCCGGTAGAATATGGTCGTATCTCTTCGCGCTACAACCGCAGCCGTTTTCATCCGGTACTCAAAACAGTGCGCGCACACTTGGGCACTGATTTTGCGGCTCCTTACGGCACACCTATCATCAGCACCGCTGATGGTACGGTTCAGAAAGTAGGCTACACGAGCGGCAACGGAAATTTTGTAAAAATCAAACACGACCAAACTTACGAAACGCAATATCTTCACATGTCAAAATTTGCCAAAGGTGTAAAAATTGGTACGCATATAAAACAAGGACAAGTGATAGGATATGTGGGCAGCACCGGCTTGGCTACAGGTCCGCATGTGTGCTATCGTTTTTGGAAAAACGGCACACAGGTAGATCCTCTGCGCGAAAAATTCAGCGTGAGCAAGCCGATAGACAAAAAAATGTTGCCTTACTATGCCGTGCATCGTGATTCGATGGTAGCATTGCTCCGTGATATTCAGTTGCCGAGTGAGGAAACAGTACAGGTGGCAACCATTGCGAGCCAAACAGACAGCCATTAATTTTATATAAAAACAAAAAACAATTTGTTGCGTGCTCCGTTGCGCAACTGAAAAATAAAGTGCAAAAGCCTTCCCATTTGTTTGGGAAGGCTTTTGTTGATAATAGACCCTGCTAAAAAAATATTCTATTTTTTTTCAAGGATATTCAATGTATCTTTGCCATTGATTTATTTCATTTTTTATCCTTTTTCTAAAAAAAGCAGCTATGCAACTCAGCAATCGCGCCAAGAGAGTATCGAACAAAGAGATGAGTTTTGCCGAAAGAATATATTTACCGGCTATTGCTTCGGGCTTGGGCATTACCATTAAACACTTTTTTCAGAAAAAAGCCACTATTCAATACCCCGAACAGCAACGGGCGATGAGTCAGGTATATCGGGGTTTGCATGTACTCAAACGCGACGAAGCGGGGCGCGAGCGTTGTACGGCGTGCGGCTTATGCGCTTTGGCGTGTCCGGCGGAGGCTATCACGATGGAGGCGGCAGAGCGCAAAAAAGGAGAAGAACATTTATATCGCGAAGAGAAATACGCTGCTGTGTATGAAATCAATATGTTGCGCTGTATTTTTTGTGGTTTGTGCGAAGAAGCCTGCCCCAAACAAGCTATTTTTCTGCAAAATGATGTTATTGCACCTTCTTTTTATGGCAGAGATGAGGTGATATACGGCAAAGAAGAATTAGTAGAGCCTGTAAAAAAATAAACCGCGCTATCTTATTTTATCCGCATTTTTTATGTCACAATCCTTATTTTATTTCTTTTCATTTGTGGCGTTGCTCAGTGCCCTGATGGTGGTATTTTCGCGCAATGCTGTATATAGTGTTTTGTACTTGATATTGGTATTTGTCAGTTTGAGTGGGCATTATTTTTTGCTCAATGCTCAATTTTTGGCAATCGTGAATATTATCGTATATGCGGGGGCAATTATGGTGTTGTTTCTGTTTACGGTGATGTTTTTGAACCTGCGCGAAGACAATGAAAGGAAACTGCCCGCTTTGTTTTTGTGGGGTGGTCTGCTTTCGGGGGGGGCTTTGTTGGTGCTGATGATGTTGTCCTTGTTGGATACGCCGCTGTATCAAGATGTGAGCGCACCCTCCCAAATCGGTTTGGTGGAGAACTTGGGAAAAGTATTGTATAAAGATTATTTAATACCTTTTGAATTGGCATCGGTGCTATTTTTGTCGGCAATGGTGGGGGCGGTGCTGTTGGGTAAAAACGAAAAAGGCGAACGACAGTTTTAAGCTAAAAAATATATTATTTTCTTTGAGTTTTAATATTGCTTTCGGGCGATTTATCTTTTTTTTATACTCATTCATATTTTTCATACACCTCATCTGCGATTATGCCCCAAATACCCCTCAATTATTATTTGTTTTTTGCTACGGCATTGTTTTGCATCGGCGTGCTGGGTGTGCTGATACGCCGCAATGCACTCATTTTATTTATGTGCGTGGAGTTGATGCTCAACGCCGTTAATATGCTGTTGGTGGCTTTTTCTACCTATCGCGGCGATACTTCGGCACAGATTTTTGTGTTTTTTATTATGGCGGTGGCGGCAGCCGAAGTAGCGGTGGGCTTGGCGATTATTGTGATGATTTACCGCAATTTGCGCTCGGTGGACATCGGTACGCTGAAAAATCTGAAATGGTAAAATTAATTGTCAGATTTTTTAGTTGTTTTTAATAAAAAAACAATTTCCGGTTTCTTGCTTTTTATATACATAAACATATCCATACATTTTGCTTTTGTTATAAGCACTTTGTTTTTTTCTTGATATTTTCCTTATGAACTTATCTACTATTGCCCTTTTAATACCGCTTTTGCCCTTATTGGGTTTTTTGATGAACGGAATAGGATTTCGCCGATTGCCCAACGCATTGGCGGCACTCATTGCCTGCGGTGCAGCTTTGGCATCTTTTGTATGCACCTTGCTGCTATGGTTCAATGACGGAGCTACCGCCAAAGTTTTTCATTATTTTGATTGGCTCACAGTGGGTACTTTCCATACCGGATTTTCCTTTTTGATTGACCCGCTTTCTTTGGTGATGCTCTTGGTGGTAACGGGCGTAGGCTCTTTGATACATTTGTATTCGGTGGGCTATATGCACGATGATGAAGGCTTCGGAAAATTTATGGCATTTTTGAATTTGTTTATGTTTTCGATGCTTTTGCTCGTGTTGGGCAGCAATTATTTGGTGATGTTCATCGGTTGGGAAGGCGTGGGGCTTTGCTCCTTTTTGCTCATCGGTTTTTGGAATAAAAATGCCGAATACAACGCCGCCGCCCGCAAAGCCTTCGTGATGAACCGCATCGGCGATTTGGGTTTTTTGCTCGGTATGTTTTTATTGGCGATGTATTTTAACACCTTAGAATATCAGGAGATTTTTGCCAAAGCGGGCAGTGTTTTTGGGGTAGATGATGCGGTAATTGTGGCAATTACGTTGTTGCTGTTTGTGGGAGCGATGGGGAAATCGGCGCAAATTCCGCTTTATACTTGGTTGCCCGATGCGATGGCGGGTCCTACGCCGGTGTCGGCACTCATTCACGCTGCTACAATGGTGACGGCGGGGATTTATATGTGTGTGCGCTCCAATGCGCTCTACAATTTAGCCCCTACCACTTTGCATTTCATCGCCCTTATTGGCTTGGCAACTTCTATTGTGGCGGCACTCATCGGTTTGCGCCAAAATGATATTAAGAAAGTGTTGGCATACTCTACCGTGAGCCAGTTGGGGTTGATGTTTACGGCGGTGGGCGTGGGTGCTTATGGGGCAGCTATGTTTCATTTGGTGACACACGCTTTTTTCAAAGCCTTGTTGTTTTTGGGAGCAGGCAGTGTTATTCACGCTATGAGCGGCGAGCAGGATATACGCAATATGGGAGCTTTGCGCCAGCATTTGCCGATTACGTTTTTTACTTTTTTAATCGCTACGCTTGCCATTATCGGATTTCCCGCTTTGTCGGGTTTCTTTTCCAAAGACGGCATTTTGGCAAGTTTATATGCACATAATCTTTTATTGTGGGGGCTTACCGGATTGAGTGCGATGCTGACGGCTATTTATATGCTTCGTTTGTTGTTTGTTACCTTTTTTGGGGAGTTTCGGGGCACTGCCGAGCAGAAACACCATTTGCACGAGTCGCCGCTGACGATGACTTTGCCTTTGATGATATTGGCGGTGTTGTCGGCGGTGGGCGGTTATATGAATATGCCGGCTTTTATTGCCGAAGGGCGCAATTATTTAGACCAGTGGTTGAGTGGTGTAATTACGATGCCACAGGCACATTTGTCGCACGCCACCGAGTGGACTTTGACTATTTTTACTTCGGCGATGGTGTTCGTGGTATTGGCGGCAACGTGGCTGCTGTATGTGAGCAAGGGCAATGTACCGGTGGCAGACAGCGAGCAGCGCGGCTTTACGAAATTGCTGGCACACAAATTTTATGTGGACGAAATTTACAATGCACTTTTTGTATATCCTTTGATGAGATTGAGTCGGGGGTGGTCGGAGTTTACGGAAAAGGGCATTGATTGGATAGTAAACGGAAGCGGTATATTGGTAAAAAACATCAGTAACCTGACGCGCCAGTTTCAAACAGGAGATGTGGGTAATTATATTTTAGCCACCGTATTGGGTTTGATTTGTTTTTTGGCGGTGCATTTTTTGGGATAATCATCTCCTTTATAGTTGTATAATATTTTCAAAAAATTACACTATTGCAGTATAATTTTTTGAATAAATATCCTTTCATTGTCTTTATACAAACACGCTACATAAGAGCCTGCACTGAGCGCGGATAGCGGAATATCTGCTGCACCGCGTGTGGCAGACAATAGGGTTTGCTGTAAAACTTCTCTTCCGAGCATATCGTATAATCTGAAACTATGATTGCCCTCTTCGGGAATATCGTAGAGCAGCGACAGGGTGCCTTGACGATTGTGCAGACTGGATAATTGCCATTGATAATTGGCAGGGGGCGGCACTTTTACAAAAATATCCTGATGATAAACAGAAGTATCTTTACACACAATGCCTTTGAGTACAACGCGATAAGTGCCGCTTCGGTCGTAGCTATGCTCGGGATTTTGGAGCGAAGAGGTATTGCCATCGCCGAAATCCCATACAAAATGCCCTCCATCGGTGCTGTCGGGATAAACGGCGGTGCTGAGGTTGTGAAAGCGGAGTATATTGCTTGTTTCAGTGATTTCGGTTTCAAAATAGGCTTGCGGCTCTGTTTGAAGCCCCATACAATTCACTTTGAACAGGATTACGTCTGATTGCTTTCCATTTTCTTTTGAACTTACAATAACAAAACTCCCATCTGATAATGTTTGGATATCACCACCATCATAAAAAGAATAGGCAGGTTTTCCGTATAATCTTCTCCATAGTAAATTTCCTTGTGCATCAAGTTTAAAAAATTCTAAACCTATATATATGCTACCCTCTAAAAACGGAGCAACCCCTATCCAAGTATGATCTTGATGATTTTGTAACAATGCTGTTGTTTTTTCATTAAATTCAGGGGAGTACGAAAATATATTGAAATTTTTATCAAATTTAGCGATATACATGGTTCCCTTGTTTTCCTCTTCTATAAAATATTTAAATATCCCTACCAATGTATCTTTGTTGATTTCGTGTGTTTGTTCAAAATTCTCTATTTTGACGGAGTCTTTACTTGTTTTCCATTCGTCATTACCTAAGCTATCAGTTTTTATGAGAAAAATATCTCTGTTTTCTTCTTTTTCGTAGCTGCCACTTAAATAATAACCACCATCATTTGCAGGGGTTAAATTCTTGATAAAACCGGAATCAAATTCAGGAAATTGACGATGCCATATCATTTCGCCCGAATAATTTATTTTTACTAAATTGGGTTTGGGTTTAATGTCGTTGTCTATAATATAGAATGAGCTGCGCGACAATAAATATCCGTTTGGAACATTAAGAATATTATAAAAAAAGGTGTATTTATTGCTGATACTATCTTGTATGACTTTTTTTATTATTGTTTCTCCTTTACTATCTACTTCTATAAAGTGAGAAACCGCTACTTTATTTGTATCATTGGGAAAGGCATAAGTGATAAAATTAATATTTTTTTGCGGAGTCAGGTTTATTTTGCTTTTTCTGTTATAGGCTTCTTCTTCTCCAAATGATTTCTGCCATATCATGTTTCCTTTTCCGTCTATTCCCCACAAGAGTATTTTGGTAGCAGAAGAAACGAAGTCTAATTGCTTTGCGCTCACTATAAACAGACTATCATTATAAACTAATACTTCTGAATCTATTTCCTTGATATCTCCACTGCTGCCATAAGTATTCCAAAAGTATTTTGGGGTTTGGGCAAGTGTAGTGATATTGGTATATAGAATATTGGCACTTAGCCATAGTATAATAATTTTTGCCAGATTTTGCGGTGTCATTTTCTTTGAAATTATTTGATAACAAATATAACGTATTTTGTAATGCTGCTTTATTGTTTTTATTTGTATTACCGATGAAAAGTAAATTTTAAAAAACGGCTAAATGCACTTAATCACTTATTTGTGAAAACAGATAAACTGCATATTGTATAAAAATTCATACCTTTGTAGCCGACTAAGCCTATTTTATATACTACATTATTTATGTACGCTCTTTTACTTATTCTTATTCCATTAGTGGGTGCGCTGCTGACAGCACTGGCAGGCAATCGTTTGGCAAAATTCATTGCTTTTGCGGTGTCTTCGCTCGCTTTTGTGGTCACTTTGCTGCTCCTTGCAGGTTTCGACCCAAACGGCGGATTGCAACAGGTGTGGTTAGTGCCTTGGATGCCGCAATTGGGGCTTAATTTTCATATTGGGGTAGATGGTATCGGTATTTTGCCGGTTTTGCTCACGGGTTTGTTAGTGCCGATTATCATTTTGGCATCAGCGAATCGTCATTATGCGCGTGCCTCTGCCTTCTATGCCCTTATTTTGCTGATGCAGAGTGCTTTGTTCGGAGTGTTTATGGCGCAAGATGTATTTTTGTATTATTTATTTTGGGAGGGCGCACTCATTCCTATTTATTTCATAGCCGCTATTTGGGGCGGGGCGGATAGGATTCGTATTACCTTTAAGTTTTTGTTATATACTATTTTCGGGAGCTTGTTTATGTTGCTGGCGTTTGTGTATTTGTATTTGCAAACACCACTGCCGCATCAGGCGGGAGTAGCTGCTTTGTATGCTGCACCTGTGTCGTCGGCAGCGCAAACGTGGGTGTTTTGGGCTTTGTTTGTGGCTTTTGCCATCAAAATGCCGGTGTTCCCTTTTCATACTTGGCAGCCGGATACTTACACCGATGCGCCTGCACCGGCTACGATGTTGTTGTCGGGGATTATGCTGAAAATGGGCGTATATAGTTTGTATCGCTGGCTGTTGCCGCTTACGCCCGAAGCTACGGCACAATGGGGCGGCGTGGCGATGGTTTTGTCGGTAGCGGGTATTATTTACGGCTCGGTGATAGCTTTGCAGCAGTCGGATATAAAACGTTTGTTGGCGTATTCTTCGTTTGCGCACGTTGGCTTGATGTCGGCGGGTATTTTGTCGCTGACCTTGGCGGGGTGGCAAGGTGGTTTGATACAGATGTTGGCGCACGGTATTAATGTAGTGGGTTTGTTTTATGTGGTGGATCTGATACAGCAGCGCACCCAAACACGGCAGTTGAAGGCATTGGGCGGGCTTACGCGCGAAGCACCTTTACTGACGGTGTGTTTTGCAGTGCTGATGTTGGGGGCGGTGGCTTTGCCGCTCACGAATGGTTTTGTGGGTGAGTTTTTGTTGCTCAAAGGCGTATTTGAATACAATATGGGCATTGCGGCGGTAGCGGGCATCACCATTATTTTGGGGGCGGCGTATATGTTGCGCTTTTTTCAGTATTCTATGCTGGGCGAAAAGCAGCTTCAGAAACCCATTCAGGATTTGAACACTTATGAGCTGCTCACGCTTTTGCCTTTGGTGGCATTGGTGTTGCTGATGGGCATATTTCCGAATTTATTTTTGCGTCTCACCGAGCCGGCAGTACAGGCTTTGCTGCAAGTGGCACGCGGATAGGTCGGCGGTGTCGGCTTTATTATTGGATATAAACTTTTAAAAAAGAAGTGAAAAAATCATTCGTTTTTTATGGCTTTGCCCTGCTCTTGTGGGGCATATTGAGTGCCGCTTGCAAGGTGCAGCAAGAACCCTTGGAAGGCACATGGGAACGTGTAGGCGATAATTTTGCAGGTTTTCGGGTGTTGTATAAGGGCGGCAAGGGCGAGTTGATAAAAATCAATGAGCGCGGTGCGGGCTTCGGGTATGCGGTGGGCGATGTAAAATGGAGCGAAGTAAGGGCAACCGGAGCACAGACATATCATTTTAAGGATTTGCGCAAATCAAATTTGCCGGAGCAGGGTTTGCGGAAGGAGCAGGGCGATGCGACTATGCAATTGCGGCATACCGATACTTTGTACATCAAACAAGAGCGAAAAATAAATGAGCAGTGGGGCACCGAACAAATATGGGTGCGGGTGAAATAATACCTATTTTTCTTTAAAAAAGTAGCAAATTGCAGGTTAGAGGGAGGAATATCGAAATCGGCGGGAGGAGCTTAATATTGAAAAAGCACCCAACTTTGACCAAGTTAGGGAGTCGGGAAATTATACAAAAATAATTTATGGATTGCATATTCATTGTGCGGGTATAAAAATCCCGTCAGGGCTGATATATAGGTAGAAAAATAAAAAAGATACCTTATCCCATCTTTTTTGAGGAGATATTGATATAAAACCCTATATAGCCCCGAAAGAAATTTTCAGATTTTGGGCATTATTTTTTTCTACAAAGATTTCAAGTCTTCGGCGTTCCATATTTCAAATTGACCTCAGTATTTAAAACAATGCAAATTGCAGGTGTATAGGAGCAAATTGCAGGTCAAAGCGAGGACGTTGGAGGTAGAGGGGAGCAAATTGCAGGTATGTACCCACAACGCCGAGGGTCAAAGGGAGGAAATTGGAGGTCAAAGGGCGGAAATTGCAGGTCAAAGCGAGGACGTTGGAGGTAGGGAGGAGGAAATTGCAGGTATGCACCCACAACGCCGAGGGTCGGAGGGAGGAAATTGCAGGTCAAAGGGAGGGCGTTGGAGGTAGAGGGGAGAAAATTGCAAGTCAAAGCGAGGACGTTGGAGGGCTGGGGTAGGAAATTGCAGGTATGCACCCACAACGCCGAGGGTCGGAGGGAGGAAATTGCAGGTTAAAGGGCGGACGTTGGAGGTATGGGGGGATAACTTTGTCAAAGTTCGAACTTTGACAAAGTTGGAAAGTTGAATAAAGTTGAAAAGTTGGATAAAGTTGAAAAGTTGGATAAAGAAAACTTCCCACCTTCAAAAAAGAGGGATTGAGGGAGATGACTCCATTAACTTTGGGTCAATCTAACTTATGTTGTATAACGCGCCGTATTCCGGCAGCTACTTCTTGCCAAGCCGCATCTTTTTGAAAGTCAGTAATTGGTTTTCCTTTGGCGGGCAAAGCATTGGGTTTTCCCAAAGTAATATTTTTTCCTATTGGAACATCGTACCAACTATCCGTAGGACGAACAACAACCGGAATAACGCTATTGGGTGCGGAGCATAATTTTTCGGCAATAATGGGAATTTCAACCTCCCAAATATATTTTTTTTCTTCTTTGAAATAATCACCGCTCACTAATATCACAATAATATCCGCCTTGCGCATATTGTTCTGTATATCACTATCCCAATCACTTCCGGGCAAAGATTCACGGTCAAACCAAGATTCAACTAAACCTTGTCTTTTTAGTGTAGAAATAGCAGTTACAAAATCTCTTAAATACGTTGCATCTTCTTCTGCATAAGAAATAAAAATTTTTTTCATACCTTTATTTTTAATGGTCTCTAAATTACTGCGTTTTAAAATATCTTCGGTATCAATTTTTTTTACTTTTTCTTTAGTGGTCTTAAAATATGCTCTTATATCCTGTGGAAATTGTTCGTGATTGGCGAAATAATCTTCCGAATTTGGATATTTTCCTTCTTCTATACTGATGCGCAAACACTCAATTACAATATACCAAGCTAAATTTCTGTTTTCAAAATCACAAATGGGCTTGGCAGTATAGGGCAATGCCGTAAAATCGCTTAGATTGTAGGTTTGGGTTTTCCAACGGCAAAAATCTAAAATAATAGGCACTATCTTAAAATTGGGGTCTTCATTTTGCCGTTCAAAGGCTCTTTTAATTTCGTATTCATAAATATAATCGTTACTCATAAAATTCGAACTCACCATAAAACAGACCATATCCGCTTTATTAAAATGCTCCTGAATATCATTGTCCCATTTGCCGCCTGCCAACAGCTCCGTGCAAAACCAGCTTTCTACTAAATTATCGCGCTTGAGTACCTTGAGGTGATTTTGAAATTCTGAAATAAGCGGTAAATCCATCTTGGAATAAGAGATGAAAATACGGGTCATACCTTTATTTTTAATGGTCTCTAAATTACTGCGTTTTAAAATATCTTCGATAACAATCCTTGTATTACTTTTTTTACAGCGTTCTTTATCCTTGGCTTCGCCCCGCCGCACCAACTTCATCAGATCATCATATTCAAAATAATAAGGCTCTTCAGAATTTATGCACTCCTCACAACAACAGGGTATCAGTTTTTTCACGTTCAAATTAAACCCTTTCTCTTTAAAACTCTGATGTATGGTATCTATGCAGTCAATGATAATATTGAGCAAAATATTGTTGTGCAGGATGCTTGCTTCTATTTTTATTTTGTTGTCGCCATATACTTCTTTTACTAAGGCGGTTTCTTGTTGATATTCCAAAATTACGGCATCGCACCATACTTTTTTTATTTTGAGGTGCTGGCGACAAATAAAGCGCGTAATAATACCGGTCGGCATAAACTCGTAGTCATATACTACTTGCGTGGTATTCTGCACCTCAAAGCCGTAACTATCGGAGGCAATGGGCAAACGCTGGGGTACTATATACAAATTTTCTTTGTCCTGTACGCGGTAACACAATTCAAAATGCTCCAGCAAATACAATAAATTGCCGTGCATACCCGCATAATGGGGAGCACTCCATATAGATTTCAAACGGCAACTGTCCAATTCACCTCCTTCTACATCAGGCGAATAGAGCAAATCAAATAGGGCATCTATAATCCACTTGGGGCGCAGAAACACATAATTATTTAACAGATAATGGTCGGGATAATATAAACAAACACCTACCGCATTGTAAGCAATGGCGTAATCCTTTGCCGTATCTTCCGACACTCCAAATTTCTTACATATATTTATATAATCCTGCCAAGTAAGATACTGCATTGAAGCAGGCAAGTCCTCCAATTTTTTTCGTATATCCACAAAAGAAGCAGCATAGGAGCGTGTCACTAAGGGAATGGCTAAGGCTTGTTGAACAATGGCTCGTTCAATATTTTCATATTCCTTCCGGTCTTTGCCTTCATCGGCAACTTTGCTGATGTCTAAAGCATAAAAAGGCGACAATACATTGCCAAAACGCCCCCGAATGGCGGCGGCATTGCGGATGGGGGCACAATGCCCCTGTTTTTGGTTTTGGACAATCAATACCTTGCTGTTTTTTCCCAATAAAGCGATGATATTGAGCCAATATTGAAAATTGGGGTTTTGTTCGCGGTCGTTGCTCAGGAGTATATACAAGGAGTTTTCGGTTAAAAAAAACTGATGCGCATAGTGCTGAATATTTTGTGCGCCAAAGTCCCAGTAATGAATGGTCAGGGTTTCCTTTTGATAGGGGTACGGCTTACGGTCTATTTCTATGGTGCGGGTTGTGTCTTTTCCTTCGGGCAGTTCGGCATTTATATCCATTAATTTTCGCTTCAAAGAAGTTTTACCTGCTTCGCCTTGCCCCACTATCAGCACCTTTGCCTCCATCAACGGTTTTGTTCCTTTCTTTAACTCCTCAAAATACCGCAATATTGCCGCCGTACCCTCTTGAGCAATAGCCAAAGGCGGCGTTTGGAGGGGATTGTCGTAGAGGTTGATGCTTTGATTGTTTATGATAAAAGTATGATTAGAAAAAACTATTTTTAAAGGTCGGTTTTCGCGCTGTAAAAAGAGCAAAAAAGGCTCAATAGCTGTAATTTGATTATTGCGAAGCTCTAATCTTTGCAAGTTACTCAGATTATCCAAGCCCTTTATCTCACTGATTTGATTAGCGGAAAGGTTTAATATTTGCAAGTTACTCAGATTATCCAAGTCCTTTATCTTGCTGATTTGATTATTATAAAGGTCTAATATTTGCACATTACTCAAATTATCCAAGCCCTTTATCTCGCTGATTTTATTATCGTAAAGGTTTAATTCCTGTAAGTTGCTCAAATTATCCAAGCCCTTTATCTCGCTGATTTTATTATCGTAAAGGTTTAATTCCTGTAAGTTGCTCAACATATCCAAACCCTTTATCTCGCTGATTTTATTAGAATAAAGGTCTAATCTTTGCAAGTTGCTCAACATATCCAAACCCTTTATCTCGCTGATTTGATTATTATCAAGGTATAATTGCTGCAAGTTGCTCAAATTATCCAAGCCCTTTATCTCGCTGATTTGATTATCGTAAAGGTTTAATTCCTGTAAGCTTCCCAAATTATCCAAGACCATTATCTCGCTGTTTTTATTAGAATAAAGGTCTAATCTTTGCAAGTTGCTCAACATATCCAAACCCTTTATCTCGCTGATTTGATTATTATCAAGGTATAATTGCTGCAAGTTGCTCAAATTATCCAAGCCCTTTATCTCGCTGATATTATTATAGGAAAGGTTTAATTCTTGTAAGTGTGCCAAGTTATCCAATTCGGACGGTATGGTGGTTAATCCGAATCCACCTAAATCTAAAGTTGTTGCTCCGTTTCGTTTCGCTTTATCTATGCGGTACATGGCTTCGGCTGAGGTGCGGCTCATCGGGTGCAGTTTCGTTTCTTTGGGTAAAAAATATAAGCGTAAATATAGGGATTTTCTAATTTTGTTGAGGGAACAAAAAACAAAAAAATAAGCCCCTGAAATATGAAAATCCTGCAAGCCGCCCAAATTCGCGCTGCCGATGCCTATACCATCGCCCACGAGCCGGTCTCGTCTTTGTCGCTGATGCAACGCGCCGCCGCCGCTTGTTTTCATTGGCTGCGCCGCCGCTATCACCCGCACCGCCACACTTTTTATATCTTTTGCGGCAGTGGCAACAATGGCGGCGATGGCTTGCAAATCGGTGCTTTGCTCCACGATGCGGGCTATGCGGTGCAGCTATATGCCCCCACTTACCACCATCACAAGGCTTCTGCCGATTTTCTGGCAAGTGCGGCAATGCTCGCTTTCAAGCGCATACCCCTGCACCTCCTGCACAGCAGCAGCGATTTTCCTGTTTTTTCGCCTGCTGCCGTATTGATTGACGCACTTTTTGGCAGTGGCTTCAACCGCCCCCTCGCCGCCGACAGTTTGCAGGCTGCCCTGATTCAATATATGAACCAAAGCGAGTACCCCCTCATTTCCATTGATATTCCTTCCGGCTTGTTTTGCGACGACAACAGCCAAAACCCCTTGCAGCATATAGTACGCGCCACGCATACGCTCACTTTTGAGTTGCCCAAATTAGCTTTGCTGCTGCCGCAGTATCAGGATTTTTCGGGCGAGTGGCACCTTTTGCCGATAGGTTTGCACCCACAATTTATCGCCGAAGCCCCCACTTCTTATTATTACAGCACCGCCGCCGACCTGCAAGCTCTCCTGCTTCGCCGCAAAAAATTCGCCCACAAAGGCGATTTCGGGCAGGTATGCTTGGCAATGGGGAGTTTCGGGAAAATAGGAGCGGCACTATTGGCGGCAAAGGGCTGTTTGCGCAGTGGAGCGGGACTGCTGACGATGTATGTGCCTGCTTGCGGCTACGGCATTGTTCAGGGCGGCGTTCCCGAAGCAATGTGCAATTGCAGCGAAGCCACGCAGCCTCATTATCTGCACGGCAACAGCCCCGATACCGACAAGTATGCAGTAGTGGGCATCGGTTGCGGCATCGGAACGGCAGAGCCTGTGCGCTGTTTTTTGGAAAAGGTATTGGAACAAAAACCGCCGCGCCTTTTGTTAGATGCCGATGCGCTGAATATCATGGCAGCGCACCGCTATTTATTGGACTTGTTGCCGCCACACAGCATACTCACGCCACACCCCAAAGAATTTGAGCGATTGGTGGGTAAAAAATGGAAAAGCGACGAAGAAAAACTACAATGGCAACGCGACTTTGCCCGACAGCATCAGGCAATAGTGGTGCTGAAAGGAGCGCATACCGCCGTTGCACTGCCCGATGGCACGGTGTATTTCAACAGTAGCGGCAATGCGGGTATGGCGAAAGGCGGCAGTGGCGATGTATTGAGTGGTATGATATGCGGCTTATGGGCGCAGGGCTACGAGGCAGCAACGGCAGCGCGTTTGGGCGTTTATTTGCACGGGCGTGCCGGCGATTGGGCGGCGCAGCAGTGGGGGCAAGAGGCAATGACCGCCTCCGACATCGCCGAAAACCTGAGCAATGCGTTTTGGGAAATAAAAAAACAAAATGATACAGACTGATATTTTTTTGGAACACAGATTGGACGGATTGAACAGGTTTTCACGGATAAAAATCTGTGCTTATCCGCTAAATCCGTTTCATCTGTGTTCCCCTCATTGATAAGCGATAAAAGAGGAATATACAGGTGCTACAATTTCTTAAATCCTGCTGCCACTATCAATTCTTTGCCGCCGCCGCTGTAATCATAAAAACCTTCGCCGCTTTTTCTACCTAATTTTCCGGCTGTCACCATATTCACCAACAAAGGGCAGGGGGCGTATTTGGGGTTTCCAAAACCCTCGTGCAATACGCGCAAAATCGCCAGACACACATCTAAACCGATAAAATCAGCCAATTGCAAAGGACCCATCGGGTGCGCCATACCGAGTTTCATCACCGTATCTATTTCTTCCACGCCCGCTACGCTCTCATACAGCGTATAAA
This sequence comes from Sphingobacteriales bacterium, assembly GCA_016711285.1. Lineage (NCBI taxonomy): Bacteria > Pseudomonadati > Bacteroidota > Sphingobacteriia > Sphingobacteriales > Sphingobacteriales bacterium. Next base: position 167,355 of record JADJTG010000016.1, on the reverse strand, counting down.
CGGCTTCGTTAATCATCGGCATCAAAATACGGTTTGCCACAAAACCCGGGTAATCGTTCACCTCTACCGGAATTTTTTGCAGTCGGCGCGACAAGTCTATCGTAGCAGTTGTTACGGCATCTGAAGTGGCATATCCGCGAATCACCTCCACCAATTTCATCACCGGCACGGGATTCATAAAGTGCATACCGATTACCTGTTGCGGGCGGCGGGTAGCGGCGGCAATTTTGGTAATAGAAATAGAAGAAGTATTGCTTGCCAAAAGCGTTTCGGGGGCGCACAACTCATCTAATTGTTTAAAAATCTTGAGTTTCAGTTCCACATTTTCGGTGGCGGCTTCTATCACCAAGTCGGCATTGCGCACGGCAGCCGCCATATCGGTGTGGGTGCTGAGGCGGGCGAGGGTGGCAGTTTTGTCGGCTTCGGTGAGGCTTTGCTTGGCAATGAGGCGGTCTAAATTGGTGGCGATGGTTGCCACAGCTTTTTGCAAAGCGACTTCATTTACATCTAACAAACGCACGGTGTAGCCCTGTTGAGCGCATACATGAGCGATGCCGTTGCCCATCGTTCCGGCTCCGATAACGGTGATAATATTAAAATTCATGAACCAAAAAAATAAAATATAAAGTAAAAAGTAATAATTATTTCCAATCAAAAATATACAAAAAAAATCTACTTGGTATTGTGCTGATAATAACAATTTCGGCAGCGCGGCTCATACGATTCCGTTTCGCCGATTAAGATAGTGCCGCTATTGTTTGTTTTGCGAAAAGAATGAGTCGCCAAATCACCGCACCGCACACAAATAGCGTGCAATTTAGTGACATAATCGCCCAAAGCCAAAATATAAGGCATACAACCGAAGGGTTTTCCCAAAAAGTCTTTATCCAAACCCGCCACTACCACGCGCAAACCTTTTTTTGCCAACTGCTCGCACACATCGGGCAAATTTTCATCAAAAAACTGCGCCTCGTCAATGCCTACCACATTTACATTATGAGCCAATAATAAGATTGCCTGCGAATTTTCTACGGGTGTAGAAGCAATGCTGTTTTTATTATGGGATACAACACTTTCCTCATCATAACGCTTGTCAATGGTGGGCTTGAAAATTTCCACCCTTTGGTTGGCAATCTGTGCGCGGCGCAGCCGCCGGATTAATTCTTCGGTTTTGCCCGAAAACATAGAGCCGCAAATAACTTCTATCCACCCTTTTTGCTTGGAGGCAATGGAAGGTTCTATAAACATAGTTGAAAATTTTATGCAAATAAAAAAATAAAGTTTTAATTTTACTCGTATATAGTATATAAAATATCTTTATCCCCCCAAAACAGCCGCCAAGAATATGAACAAGTCTAAATTGCCCGAATTGAAATTGGTGATAGACAAAGTGGATTATTTGTACAAATGCCTGCGCGATAATGAACAACCGAAATCGTTTCAGCTACAGTTGATTTTGCTCAAGCAATATGCCACCGAACTCTACGATACCATCATTGAATTAGAATTGGATAATCTGCACACCGATTTGCGGGCTGTGCCTGTTTCTACCGCCGTAGCCCCGCCGCCGGTAGCGGTAGTGCCTCCGGTGATAGTTGCGCCCGAAGCAGTAGCCCCCGCGCCGCCGATAGCCGCCGCCGACCCCATCATTGAGCCGGTAGCCGAAACACTGCCGCCTGCTCCAGAGCCTGTCGTTGAAAATATCGCTGTTGAAACGGCAGCAGAGCCGCCGATGGCAGAGATAGCGGAAGAAGTGATAACAGCCGAGCACGAAACGGTCATAGAAGAAACAACTGCTGCTATTGAAGAAGCCATCGAAGAAACAAGCACTGCAGTGGCGGAAAGCACAGACCTACCCGAAGCAACCCCTGAGCCTGTAGAAGCGGCGGCAAGTGCCGAACTCCTTCCCGAAGCAGAAATAGCGGAAGAGCCTCTTGTACTTGCGGAGATTACAGAGCCTGTCGTTACTTTGGCGGCAGCCGATGCCGATACTGCATCTATTCGCAATGCGGCAGCTGAACAAGAGATAGAAATAGAAATCAATATACCCGAAACGGTGACGGCAGAGGCAGAACTGAAAGCCGAAGAGCCTACTTTGTCTTTGCCCAAAGAAATGCTGCAAGCGGTAGCCGAAGCAGACCACAACGCCACAGAAGTATTTGACAATAACCTCATTCAAAAAATCCGCGACAAATCGCCGGTGGAGGTATTAGCAAAAAAAAGCGAGCAACTGAAAGAAGCCGCCAAAGAGCAAGCCGCCTCCTTGTCGTCTAAATTTTCCACTGGTTGGGATTCGCTCAAAACCGAAGCCGAAGAAGCGGCAGAGTCGGTAAAAAACAAAGCGGCGGCGTGGAGTGGCGCACCTACCGAAATTTTGAGCGACATCAAAGACAAAGCCGCCGATACTTTCAACAATGCCACTGCCCTGTTGGACAATTTGAAAGACACCGTAAGCGAAAAAATAGAAACACCTACTAACCTCAACGAACGTTTCGCTGCCAAAGACGACAACAGCCACGACACTGTAGATCGCCTGAACGGTGCTGCTGCCAACGGCAAATTTAATATCAGCTTCAACCAACGCTTTACGTTTTTGAGCGAATTATTTGGCGGCGACACGGCAGTATATGAAAAGACCATTCACGATTTAAATCAATCCAACAGCGTTATTGAGGCGTTCACCTATCTGAATTTGAACATAAAACCCAAATACCACTGGGACAACAGCGACAGCACCGTGCGTGAGTTTTTGGATATAGTGAAATCACGCTTTTTGTGGTAAAAGAAAAAAAAGAGATAGCAGAAGAAAAAAAAGATTCTTTCTAATAAAAAAACGACCAAAAACGGGCTAAAAATCTTTCAGCAGCTTAATTTCGTTGCGATAGAGGAGCAGTTTTTGGTCGTTTTCCAATTGTTTGAGCAAACGCGACACCACCACCCGCGAAGTACCCAATTCTTCGGCAATATTTTGATGCGAAGCCTTTATCAAAGAGGATTTTCCTACCCTTTGTCGCTCTTTTAGATAAGCCACCAAACGCTCATCTAACTTTTTAAAAGCAATCCCTTCAATAGATTTGAGCAGCTCCGAAAAACGCTTGTCAAAATTGTTAAAAATATAGCTTTTCCACGAAGGATACTTACATATCCATTCGTTGAGTTTTTGCTGGGGCAAAGCAATTAAAGTCACATCTTCTTCAGCAACAGCACGGATTTCGCTGCGGCGGCTCTCCATACAACAAGCAAAAGCCATACTGCAACTATCGTGGTCAGAGAGATAATACAACAAAATTTCTCTGCCTTCATCGTCCATTTTCATCACTTTCACCGTACCGCCCACAATCAAAGGCATCATACTCACCTGTTTGCCGTAGTCCATAATCATTTTCCCCGCTTCAATTTTCATTTCTTTGCCAAATTCTATCATTTCTGCTACCAAAGCAGGTTCAAAAAGCGAGTGTAATTGTTCGGTCAGAGCTATATTATTAATCGGCGACATAAATGTTTTTTTAGTGTTGATAAAAGAAATTACCATTAAAAATAAAACCTAATCATTTTTGTTCATCAAGGCAGTGGCGAAATTACAACAATGCCCCCATCATACTGTCTGTTTTTTGCAATAACCACGTTTTGTCGGCAACTTGGGCGGCGGCAATTTTGGTGCGCAAGTCCTGCAGCTTTTCGCGCTGCGAAATTTTGTTGGTGCGCATCAGTTTTATCTTCAGCAATCTTTTGAGGAAAGTGATAAATTTCAGGCGGATTTCTTTTTGGAAAGCTGCAATTTTTTTGTTGAGGTGCAAATATTTTTTCAGGGAGTCGGTCAAAGAAATCAACACCAAAGTCTCGTCCAATTCAAAATATGTTTTGAGCAGCAGCGATTTGGTTTCCATAAAATAATAAGTGTCGGCGATATTTACATCGCGCAGCGTGGCAATGGTATTGCTGTATTCTTTTTGATGAAAATACACAGAAGCCAGATTAAAATTATAAGCATTTTGGCGCACCGTTTCGTTCAGGTAATTGCGATAGCGATGAATAAATTGCTCCACCCATTTAATTTCGTTCAGGCGCAGCGCAATAGAAGTGATGTTTTTGTAATCCCACTCCGACATCACATTTTCTGTAAATAAAAGTCCCTGTTCAAGAGCTTTTTGATACAATTCAAACAAGCGGTTTAAATAAGAAATATTACCGCTATTGAGCTTTTTGATACAATAATTTCGGGCATAAATATGCAGTTCGCGCAGCAAATCGGCTTTAAAAACCTGCACAAATTCATCTAATTTTTGAATTAAATTTTCAAAATGGGTTTCCTGTTCGGGTTCTTTGAGGGTAAGATACACCAAATAATACGCCTGAATAATGGGCAAATGATGCAATTCTTTTTCTTGGATATGCGTCATTACTTCGGGTAGCAGCGCGGGCTGATACGCAATGCGCAACACATTTTGATAGTTGAGAATTTCGCAGGCGTATTTGAGTTTGTTGGCGATATAAAAAACATCTAAATAATCGAGCATTTGCGACAAATAGGCAAAATCAAAGCGGTTGTCGCGCTGTGTTTCAAAGAGGGCTATTTGCTCGTGCAGCAAATACAAATAGCGGTAATGTTCAATATCAATACCGGTGGCACCTCCCTCCAAGTCGGCTTGTACGGCTTTGGTTTCCTGCTTAAAAGACTTATCTAATCGGCGGTGATTGAGCATATCCAAGAGCAGCATTTGGCGGCGTTGGGGCTGCTGCTGCAATTCTTCCAGCAACAAAAAATCCTCCAACAGCCGACACAATTCGCTCATCATATAGTTGAGTTGTCGCTCGTTGAAAGGTACTTTTCCGAAAATCTGCTCAAAAACTTTCCCGCGCTCTATGTGCTGGTGCGTAAAATCGGGGTGATGATTGCTGAGGTGTTTAAAAAGTAATTTGGGTTCGGTGTGCAGATTGAAGTAAGGCGATGCGAGATATAGCGCAAATGCTTTGAGTTCTTTTTTACTCAAAGTACCCATTAGCCGCAAAAGTTTACTTTTATACATACAATGCCACCGATACTTTACGGGTTTGTGGTGGTGTTCCCGTAAAGCAATAGCAAAGAAAAGGTTTTTTTCGGAAAAATAAGTGCTGTGTTATACAGTAATTTTGCGGCGGCGCAGTTCAAAATTTTGCCCCAAATACAAACGGCGCACCTGTTCGTCTTGTGCCAGCTCTTCGGCAGTGCCGGCTTTGAGGAGGTTGCCTTCAAAAAGCAGATAGGCACGGTCGGTGATGGAGAGCGTTTCGTTCACATTGTGGTCGGTGATGAGGATACCGATATTTTTGTAGCGCAGTTTTTCCACGATACTCTGAATATCCTCCACCGCAATAGGGTCAACACCGGCAAAAGGCTCGTCTAAAAGAATAAATTTCGGATTTACCGCCAGTGCGCGCGCAATTTCGGTGCGCCGCCTCTCGCCGCCCGACAGCACATTGCCCATACTTTTGCGTACATGTGTGAGGCTGAACTCCTCCAAGAGTTCCTCCAACTTTTGTTTTTGCTCTTTTTTGCTCAAATCAGTCATTTCTAAAATGGCAGAGATATTGTCCTGTACGCTCAACTGCCGGAAAATAGACGCTTCCTGTGGCAAATATCCCACCCCGAGCTGTGCTCTTTTATACATCGGCAGAGTCGTGATATTTTTGTCGTCGAGATACACATTGCCGGTGTCAGGTTTGATAAGACCGACTATCATATAGAAAGAGGTGGTTTTTCCGGCACCGTTAGGACCGAGCAACCCCACGATTTCGCCTTGTTGCACCTGCACCGAAACGCCATTTACGACCGTGCGCTTGCCGTAGCGTTTGTATAAATCATCAGAACGGAGTATCAAGATATTTTTTAAAAAAGATGTTGAAAAAATGATTTTTAAAAATTGGGATAAAGATAGTAGCTATTATTTGAACCTGCTTAAGGTTTTATATTCTTGCAGAATAAAGTACCACATTTATTGTGTAGCCCATAGAGCGGATACATGAAAACCCGCCCTATGGACTTTTTCGAAAAAATATTGTATTTACACAAAATCAACACCGCGTTTCAACCAAGCGAGCGTAGCGGCTTCTTCGCTGTCGGCGGGTGGGGTGTAGTCGTATTCCCAAGCGGCGAGCGGCGGCAAACTCATCAAAATAGACTCGGTGCGCCCGCCGGTTTCCAATCCGAATTTAGTGCCTTTATCCCACACCAAATTAAACTCTGCATATCTGCCGCGCCGCAACAACTGCCAGCGTCTGTGTTCTTCGTGAAAAGGCAAATGTCGTCTGCGCTCAACAATATCGCGGTACACCGGCACAAAAGTATCGCCTACAGCTATCGCAAAATCAAATAACTGTTGTTTGCTGTGTGTGGCATCGGGGCGCAGATAATCAAAGAAAATGCCGCCTACGCCGCGCGTTTCGTTGCGGTGTTGCAAATAAAAATAATCATCTGCCCACATTTTGAATTTGGGATAAAATTGCACGTCAAAGGCATCGCAGGTTTTTTTGAGGGTTCGGTGAAAATGGCGGGCATCTTCTTCCACCACATAGATAGGAGTGAGGTCAATACCGCCGCCAAACCAAGCATCGCCGTTGGATAGTTCAAAATAGCGCACATTCATGTGAATGATAGGCACTAAGGGCGAAGCAGGGTGTAATACAATAGATACCCCACTGGCAAAAAACTGATGGCTATTGCCCTGTAATTGCAGTGCTTTTTGGATAAGTTCGGGAGCAGTGCCCCATACTGCCGAAAAATTCACACCGCCTTTTTCCAAAAAGTTTCCGTTTTGAAAAACACGCGTCCGTCCGCCGCCGCCTTCGCGGTGTTTCCAGTATTCTTCCGAAAAAACGTGCCCACTGCCGTCCAATTCCTCCAAACCTTTGCAAATACGCGCTTGCAATGCGGTGAATCCCGCTTCAATTTGATGTTTGTCCAATTCAATGTCAGAAACAGATGTAAACATAATCAGAAATATTTTTTTGATATATAAATTAGTAGATATTTGCGATAAGAAAACAAGTGAAAAAACAAAAATTATTGTTTACAGGCAATATACAAAACGGGAGTACGCAGGGTATTGCTCCAGTGTTGGCTGCGGTCTTTGATTTGTACGATATAGGAAAGCGTATCAAAAGGCGCGGTAAAGTTGGAAGTAGGGCTGCACGGTATTCCCGAAATAACATTTTTGCAGCAATCGCTCATTTTTACGCTCACTGTACCCGTAAATCCATCGCTGCCTTTGTTGTCAATTTTGGGTAAATTATTCAAAATCACCACACTGTCGCGCGAATCAATGATGGAAATGTCTTTTTCGCCTAAATTTGCATCATCAACAGCACCCAAATCATTGCCGCCGTCCTCAAAATCAAAAATCAAATCAAAATAATCGCCATTGGATAAAGTATCTGTTGAAAGATAAACAGCGTTGATTTTGGGAGTTGGAGAAAATTCCTGTTCTTTTACACACGCCGAAAGAAGAAAGATAAGCCCCAAGATACCTGAAACTGTTATCAAAGGCTGTTTTTTCATATTTTTTTAAAAAAAATTAAGATGAATAAATACGATTAATGTCGCACGCAACACATCATCATATACGACAAAAACTACTCAATATTGCATCAGAGCACGATTTTGCAAATTTGGCTTTGGAGGTATTTCGGCATCAAGCCCAACATTGCGAAGTGTATGCTCAATATTTGCAATATTTGCATACAAAGGTACACAAAATCAGTAATATTTCACAAATTCCCTGCTTGCCTGTGGAGCTTTTTAAGCAACACGATATAGCACAGGCGGCTTTCGGAAATATTTTTCCGCAATCGGCTTCTTTTTACAGCAGTGGCACGGGCAGCAGTGGCAATAGTCGCCATTTTGTGGCAGATGTGAGCTTGTACGAAGCGAGTTTTGAGGCGGGATTCCGGCATTTTTACGGCGATATAAGCGAGTGGTCGGTGGCGGCTTTGCTGCCTTCCTATTTGGAGCGTAGCGGCTCGTCGTTGGTATATATGGCAAATAAATGGTTGGAGCAGGCTCGCAGTGGTGCTTTTTTTCTGTACGAGTGGGAGCAACTGAAAGCATTTTTATTGGATAATGAGCAAAAAGGTCAGAAAACGCTGCTGTTGGGTGTTACTTTCGCGCTGCTGGATTTTGCTCAGTATTGCGAAAAACTGCCTTTGCGCCATACGACCATTATGGAAACCGGCGGAATGAAGGGCAGGCGGCGGGAGTTGCTGCGCGAAGAGGTACACGAGATGTTGAAAAATGCTTTTGAAGTGGCGGCGATACATTCGGAATACGGAATGACGGAGTTGTTGTCGCAAGCCTATTCGGAGGGAGGTGGGGTTTTTCGCTGTGCGCCCACGATGCAAGTGCTGTGCCGCGATGCCACCGATCCTTTCTCTTACTTGCGCCCTGCACAAAGCGGCTTGCTCAATGTGATAGATTTGGCGAATTTGTATTCGTGTAGTTTTTTGGCTACCGCCGATGTGGGGCGTGTATATGCCGATGGCTCGTTTGAAGTGCTGGGGCGTGCCGACCACAGCGATATTAGAGGCTGCAATTTGATGTTGGCGTAAGGTGCGGGCACAAAATTTTATCCTGCATCTTCGTTGTCGGCGGGTAGGCGGCGCACTGAGTAAGGAAAAGTAGCATGTATGTTGTCAAAGTAATATTTGCCGATAGAGGTCGCCAGCATCATTTCGCTCCAGAAATGCGCCGGAACTTGTTGGTGTTCATAGAGCATACCCTCTTTGGTGATGATATACAAGCGTTCCTGAGCAGCCTGATAGGCGACCTGCCGAATTTTGGAAGAAGATACAGTGATAAATTCCATGAGAAAATAATACCAAATAAACATCTAAAAGGCACAGTTTGTAAAAGTTTCCAACCTGTAATGGATTGAATGATAACGTTACTCATATCGTTGATAATATCAGTGACTTTGGCGGAGAGTTCTTCCAGATCTTTGCAAATAATGTTAGCAGTTTTGCCCTTGATGAATCGCCATATCATCTCTGCGGGGTTTAATTCGGGAGAGTAAGGAGGAATAAACAACAGATGAATATTTTTAGGAATTACCAATTGTCGGCTGTGGTGAAAAGCACCATTGTCAAGTAGAATTATCTTGAATTCTTCAGGCTTTTGTACGGAGAGTTTATCTATAAATATTTGAAAGCAGACCGTATTACAGTAAGGCATTTCTAAGGTAAGATTGTCTCCTTGATGGGGAATAGGCACCAAAGAGATAGAAGTTTTGGAAGCGATGTTGGTAAGCTACGATGGGTTTTACGCCCTTTGCGGTAAGGCATCGTCTTATATTGGGCAATAACCCGACCCTGCTTTCGTCAGCAACATAAATATTTATACACTGGCAGCCTGAAAGACGAAACTCCTTATTTTTAATGCCTTCGCGTGTTTGATAAGTTTTTTAAAGTATCAACCGCCGCTGTCCTTTTGATATGGCTTTTTCTACCCACCTTGAGTTTTGTGCCAAAGTTTCGCTTCAGATACATCCTTACCGTATTGTATTGCTTTTCAATACCCAACTCCGACTTCAGCCACTGCTGTGCTTCTTTGTAGGTGCAACCCATTCTTGGGATCTTTTAGCTTTTGCGATATCCGCTCCTTGTCTGCTGTCTCGAGTTGGCTACGGAAATCACCACCTCTATTGTCCCTGAGCAATCCATCAAGTCCCTGCGATTGGTAAGTAGCTTTCCACCTGTTTATCGAACGCACAGAAGCCCCTGACTTGATGGCAAGAAGATGATTGTGGTGGATACCGCTTTGGATATTCATCAACATCTTTATTTTATAAACGCCCTTCCTTTTGGCTTTTTTATGTAGCTGTTTTAGGTAATCTGCTGACTCTTTTATGATAAGTTCTATGGGTAATGACATAATTACCATACCATAATAACTATGCCAAATAGTTGTTTTAATGGTATAAAACTTTTTTAAAGTTATAATAAAAATCCCTTCGCTGTAAGATACAGGAAGGGACTTTTGCACACTCAATATTTTTTCAACAATATTAATAACGATAGTATTCAGGCTTGAAAGGACCATTTTTTGTAACACCGATATAATTTGCTTGTTTTTCGGTGAGGTCTTCTAATTCTACGCCTATTTTTTCTAAGTGCAGATGCGCTACTTTTTCGTCTAAATGCTTAGGCAACACATATACTTTGTTTTCGTATTGGTCGTGATTTGCCCAAAGTTCTATCTGTGCCAAAGTTTGGTTGGTGAAAGAGTTGCTCATTACGAATGAAGGGTGTCCGGTGGCGCAGCCCAAATTTACCAAGCGGCCTTCTGCCAGCAAGATAATATCTTTGCCATCTACATTATACACATCAACCTGAGGTTTTACAGTGTTTTTAGTAGTGCCGTAGTGTTCATTCAACCAAGCCACATCAATTTCATTGTCAAAGTGACCGATATTGCACACGATGGCTTTATCTTTCATTTTTTTGAAGTGCTGCGCACCTACTACATCACAATTACCGGTAGCTGTTACCACTATGTCGGCGCGTTGTACGGCGTGGTCTAATTTTTTTACTTCGTAGCCATCCATAGCAGCTTGGAGGGCGCAAATGGGGTCAATTTCGGTAACGATAACCCGTGCACCGGCTCCGCGCAAGCTGGCAGCCGAACCTTTGCCCACATCGCCATATCCGCATACTACGGCTACTTTTCCTGCCATCATTACATCGGTAGCGCGGCGAATGGCATCAACCAAAGACTCTTTGCAGCCGTATTTATTGTCAAATTTGGATTTGGTAACGCTGTCGTTGATATTAATAGCGGGCAAATACAAAGTACCGTTTTTCTCGCGTTCATACAAGCGGTGTACGCCGGTGGTGGTTTCTTCCGAAATACCGCGAATACCTTTTACGAGTTCAGGATATTTGTCAAAAACCATATTGGTAAGGTCGCCGCCATCGTCCAAAATCATATTCAGCGGGCGGTTTTCATCGCCAAAAAACAAAGTTTGTTCAATGCACCAGTCAAATTCTTCGGCATTCATTCCTTTCCACGCAAATACAGGCACTCCGGCTGCTGCAATAGCGGCGGCGGCGTGGTCTTGGGTGGAGAAAATATTACAAGAACTCCAACGTACTTCGGCACCCAATTCAATGAGGGTTTCGATGAGCACGGCGGTTTGGATAGTCATGTGCAAGCAGCCCGCAATACGTGCCCCTTTCAAAGGTTTGGAAGCACCATATTCTTTGCGTAAAGCCATTAAACCGGGCATTTCTGCTTCTGCCAAAATTATTTCTTGGCGTCCCCATTCAGCCAAGCTAATATCTTTTACGCTATAGGGCATTTTTACATCAACTGTCAGCATTTAATATTTTTTAAGTATGTTGTTAATAATTTATTATTAAAATCGGGTGCAAATATACAATGTTTTTTGCAATAATTTGCTAAAAATTGTAATAATGAGCAAGAAAAATTAAGGATACAGATGAGTTGTTCAATGCCTTAAGTTGTGTATATCTACACAAAAACTTCGGTAGTGAGCAAAATTTTTTGTATTTTTGTAAATAGATTTTCCACATTTCATTACTTTTTATACAATGCAACAACTTCAATCGTATTTTAAGCAAAACGAACAACGTTTTTTAGATGAGCTTTTTGAATTGCTCCGTATTCCTTCGGTGAGTGCCGACAGTAAATTTGCCGCTGATGTAAGAAAATGCGCCGAACTCGTCAAAAAACGCCTCTTAGATGCCGGTGCTGACACTGCCGAAGTCTGCGAAACCGCCGGACACCCCATCGTATATGCCGAAAAAATAGTGGACAAAAAACTGCCCACCGTATTGGTATATGGGCACTACGACGTGCAGCCCGCCGACCCCTACGAATTGTGGGATACACCACCTTTTGAACCTACCATTAAAAAAACCGCCATACACCCCAAAGGAGCTATTTTTGCCCGTGGTGCTTGTGATGATAAAGGGCAAATGTATATGCACGTAAAAGCATTTGAAGGAATGCTGAACACCGGCACGCTGCCCTGCAATGTAAAATTTGTTATTGAAGGCGAAGAGGAAGCCGGCTCGGTGAGCTTGCCGAAATTCGTAAAAGACAACGCCAAAAAACTCGCCTGCGATGTGGTACTGATTTCCGACACTTCTATTATCTCCAATACTGTTCCTTCTATCACCATCGGCTTGCGTGGTTTGAGCTATGTAGAAGTGGAAGTAACCGCCGCCAACCGCGATTTACATTCGGGCGTTTATGGCGGTGCTGTTGCCAATCCTATCAATGTGCTGTGCGAAATGATAGCCTCTTTGCACGACAAAGACGGGCGCGTTACCCTTCCCGGATTTTATGACGATGTGGTGAAATATACTGCCAAACAACGCGCTGCCATCAACAGCCGCCCTTTTGATATAGATGCTTACAAAAAAGAATTGGGTATTGATGATATTCGCGGCGAAAAAGGCTATACCACCATTGAGCGCACCGGCATTCGTCCTACGTTGGATTGCAACGGCATTTGGGGCGGCTACACCGGCGAAGGTGCGAAAACAGTATTGCCGTCCAAAGCATTTGCTAAAATTTCAATGCGTTTGGTGCCGAATCAAAATCACGAAGAAATCACAAAATTATTTGAAAAACATTTCAAAAGTATTGCACCCAAATCGGTAAAAGTGGCGGTGCGCCCGCATCACGGCGGCGAGTCTTATCTTACGTCCACCGATGGCATTGCTTATCAGGCTGCTGCTCAGGCGATGGAAAGCACCTACGGAAAAACCCCCATTCCTACGTTGGAGGGCGGCAGTATTCCGATAGTGGCTTTGTTTAAAAAAGTGCTAAAAAAAGATGTATTGCTGATGGGGTTTGGTTTGGATACCGATGCGCTCCACTCTCCCAACGAAAACTACGGTTTAGAAAATTTCTACAAAGGCATAGAAACGCTTCCTTATTTTTATCACAATTTTGTGGCACTCAGCTCAAATAAGAAATAAAGATGTAAGTAGTTATGAGTAATTAGTTTTTAGTTCTTAGTTGGCATAAGTATATGATTATCAATTGTTTTTATCAATTTATAAATATAAACTATTTTTGTATAACTAATTATTAAAAATAAAAGACAATAAAAAAGCCTCAAAAAATCCATTGGATTTTTGAGGCTTTTTTGTGCCGTTTTTAAGAATGAAAAATATTTGTAAAGTGCTAATTTTGAATAAAAGTTAAAATGATTTTTTTCAAAAAGCAATCAAAATATAAAAAAAACAGACAGGCGGTGCTTCAGCAAATTAAAGATTTTTAAATATATTTGATGATGCAGAGAACAAACTTTTTTTACAGTTGCCCCTTTGCTTTCATCGTTTTATATAGTTGCCGCACCAAACCATCTGCTACTCCTATTTGCGGAATGACCATTTTTTTCAGCCCGCCCCAAGTCATTACGTTCAAATAAATGCGCGTAGCGGGTACAATTACATCGGCGCGGTCGGGTTTCAGCCCTAATTCTTTCATACGCTCCTCCAAGCTGTAAGACGACAACTCGTCGTATATTTTTTGCAATTTGTTGATGCTCAAAGGCTTGTCGGCAGAATTATTTAAGTACATAGAGCGCACTTTGTTGATGTTGCCACCCGAACCCACTCCCACAATGGGTATATCAAACATTTTTCTTTTTTCCTCCAGCCACGCTTTCATCTCTACCCACTGTGTATGTTCCACCTGTTCGTAGAGCAATCGTATCGTGCCGATATTGAAGGAACGGTTGGCTATGATTTTTCCATCGTGAAACAATACCAACTCTGTGCTTCCGCCGCCTACATCAATATTCAAAAAAGCCTCTTTGGTATGCTGCTGGTTGTTGGCATAGCTGCCGAATACAATAAGCGACTCTTCATTGCCGTTGAGTATCTCGATTTGTACGCCGGTGTGCTCGCGGATACGCTCAATGATGTCATTTCCGTTGGTAGCATCGCGCATGGCGGAGGTGGCGCAAGCGCGATAACCTTTTACTTCAAACACCTCCATCAAATTGGCAAAAGCCTGCATAGTTTTTTCCAGCAGATTTATTTTGTCGTCCATCAGATAACCTTTCACAAATACCTGCTCGCCCAAGCGCAGGGGGGCACGCACCAATACATCTTTGGTAAAAACCGTTTTATCGGGATTGGAGTCGCGCTCGGTGATTTCCATAATCAGGAGGCGCACCGCATTAGAGCCTATATCTATACCGGCGAGTTTCACGTTTTGAATTATTTGGGTTTTATGGCTGCAAACATGAGAAAAACAAGCCACTTTTTATGGTTTTAGATGATTTATTTAAAAAATATTCTGCCAGAGATGAGGAGGTTCAAGCTATTAAATTATATTTTAGCCAGAAATAGCACCTTTTAAATACACACTAAATTTTTTAAATCATAAACAACTCCGCTTTTGACAATGCTTTGTCGGCGGCAGTTACTTTTTTTTGTTTATATATTCGTCTGTAAAATGTTGTTTGTGCTTTGGTTGTGAAAATTTATCAGTGTTATATTCTTTTGAGTTTCCTTTTGGAATAGAAAGCGAAGTCCAATTATCATTACGCAACATTTTTCCGATGAACACAATTTGCCCGATATGATATGGATAATGTGCAAGCTGTCGGTTTATTGCTTCTGTAATCGTATGTCCTTGATTTCGTATAAAAACTTCTTTTGTCAAGTCATTGTCTGTCAATGGATTTATTGCATCAAACAAACAAGCCCAACCTTCATTCCATTTTGCTAAAAGTTCAGTCCTATCGGCAATATCATTATCAAATTCTGCATCTCGGTCTCGCCATTCTTTTTCTCCATCAGTTGTCAAAAAATCTGTCCAGCGAGAAAGCATATTTCCCCACAAATGTTTTACGATGGTTGCAATACTATTACTTTCTTCATTAAATTTCCAAAAAAGTTGTTCGTCTGAAAGTTGAGCAAATGTTTTTTCTCCGAGCATTTTGTAATACTCAAATTGTTTTTTTGCACTCTCTAAAAAGTCGTTTTTCATATTATTTTAATGTTTTTGTATATTTTACCAATAATGATTGAAATTTGGATTTTTTAATGCTCTTGAAAAATTATATATTATTTATATACCAACGAATATCTAAATTTGTTGTATATATTCAAAAATACAAATGTTTTTTTGATAAAAATTATATGAGATTCTTTTTCTGCCAAAAAAAATTTAAACGACTTTCAAAAAAATAAGAGCAAAAAGATATTTGAAATGCGTATTTTTGGATAATTTTCAAAAAAAAAACACCGACAGCGCGAATATGGAAGCCTTAAAAATCGTCATTACGCTTGCGTTAATCATCACCTACATCATTCGCAAAGTGCAGGCATTTGCAGAAGCACAGCAAAGAAAGTCGCTCTCTGCTCCGACCCGCCCGACAGTGCAGGCGGCTCAACCTAGAACTTCCACATTACAAAAAAAATATGCTCAAATTATAAAAGAAGAAAAAGAACTGCGCACAACCAATATGATGCAGGAAGAGGGAAATACCCTAGAAGAAATGGGACTTGAGTTTGAGTTTGAAGGAAGAAGAAACACGGCGAATACAGATATAATTTCTTTTACTCAAAATACTCACAAAAAACATAGCAAAAAGCTGAAAATCCTTTCCGGTTTCCGATTCAACGCCAAACACGCTTTGATTTACGATGCTATTATGAACCGAAAAGATTTTTAAGTAGATTTCTTTTTTTTTACTACAAGCGATACAAGAGCGAAAATTGCACACCTAAACTGTAAACCTCTTTGTCGTTGATACCGATAGAAGCATCTGTCGCTTGTGCGGTAAGATTAGTTTTGCGCACAGAAGCATCAAAAGGAACTTGTGTGAGGCTTCTTTTTCCTACCAATTCCCCTCTCAGGCGCATACGCTCCGACAAATGACTGTCAATACCGGCACGCAATTCCAAACAAGCCCATAAAGAACTGTTGGATATAAATTTTTCGGGTTTTTCAATATAAGTTCTGTTGTCCGACAGGTTCTCGGTGTTTTGCAAGGCATAATATTCAATAGAAACGCCGTCCTCTTGCAAAAGTAAGGGCATATTATTGTCAAACTCCGAAGGGTCGTAGCTGAAAGGCTGCACGGCATAGTGATATAAGCTTCTGAAAGGCGAAAATAAAGCAACACCCGCTGCCATTTCCGGCTGAAAATAGCGATTTTTACCAAAATTATAGCGCACTAAAAACGGAATTTCAAGGCTGTTGTAATTAATACGCAACGATTTTACTTCGCCATTCAGATAGTGCGGCGTATTGACATTTTCAAAGTAATAATTTTTTTCGGTATAATACAAACCGCTTTGCAAAGACCAGCTCGTCGTCAACTGATAGCAAACACTCATACCGGCGGTAGTGCCATAGCGGATTTCGTCGTGACTCAAGCCGCCACCTTTTTTCTGCTCACGCACAGCCGTTTTGGGTGCCGACCAATTACCTAAAAGCCCCAAATCTGCGCCTACTTCCCATTTAGAGGCGGCGCGGCGCGGCGGCAATTCTGGCTTTTGCAAAGGCGAAAGTGTAGCCGTCAGAGGTATTGTCGTCAAGGGCAAAGCAGAAAACAAAGGCGGTATTTCTGCAAGAACGGCGACAGTATTTATTGCTTCACTTGCTGTGGCAGCAGTTGTGGTCATCTCCGACACCGCAGCAGCAGACGAAGACCCAAATGAAGACGCAATACTTTCCTCTGTATGGGTATTTTTTTCTGGTGATGAGGGGCTTGCTGTGGTTGTGTTTTCTTCTATTGTATGCTGGAAGCCGGAAGGCGACAACGAAGAAATGCTTTCAGATGCAGCGGGTTGCAGCAAACTCATTTCGCTGTCGGCTGCTTCATTGAGGACGGGCGGCACTTGGCGAGTTGCTGTCTCTGTTTTTTCAAATGATTGTGCTGCTGTTGCGGGCAAATTTGCTGTTGTTGCGTTATCTTGCTTCGTTGCAATATTATCAGATGCAGTGTTATTGCCGTTATTATGCGGTGTAACAGAGGAAGGGGCAGAAGAAGTGCCGATATTTTGTTCCTGATAAATAGTATTTTGATAAGTAAAACCTATTTTCAAACCCAGTAGCAACAAAGCAGCCACTGCTGCACGCTGCGCCCAACGGCGATAATTTTGGTACTCCAATTGCCGCCGTATGCCGTGCCAGTATTGCTCCTGATAGGGAGCTTCGTAGCCCGACAGTTTTTTGCGCACCCAAGTATCCACTGAATGATGCAAAGACGGATTTTCATCTAAGCGTTGCGCAATTTTATCCCAAGCTCCCTCTTCAAAGGGTGCTTCGTGCTGTGCCAAGTTTTGTTTGAAAAAATCGTCTAAAAAATGTCGGTCGTTCATCATTACTTACAAAAAAGTCAAGAAAAAAATATCGTTTTCAAAAAAGAAGATGACTTGAAAAAAAGCAATAGGTTTAGTTTTTTGAACAAAAATATCTGATATTAAAATTAAATTTCCAACTCGCGCAGCATAGTCTGTAAGCGTGCGCGGGCTTTGGACAAATTGGATTTGGACGCTCCTTCGCTGATACCCAACAATTCGCCGATTTCGCGGTGGTTGTAGCCTTCTATGGCGTATAAGTTGAAAACAGCGCGATAAGCAGGGCTTAGTTTTTGTACCAATTTCAAAATATCTTCTGCCGACAAATTGGCGTGTATATTTTCCTGTTCGGGACTCATATATGCCTGCTCCAATTCCACATCATACTGGTATTTTTTATTGCGCCGATAAGTGTCAATAGCATTGTTAATCATAATACGCCGTATCCAACTCTCCAAAGAATAAGTAGGTTCGTAGCGATGTAAATTATTAAAAACCTTCACGAAACCCTCGCTCAACACATCTTCTGCTTCTTCGCGGTTGCCGGCATAGCGCAAACACACCCCCATCATCTTACCATAAAATACTTCATACAGCCGCTTTTGAGCGACCCGATCATGATGGAGGCAAGCTGTTAAAAGATGCTGTTCGTCTGTCAGTTTCAAGGCAATGTGCATAGAAGATACAAGAGCGATACGCGGAAATGAATTGCTGATAAAAACGTAAAATTAATAAAAACGTTGCTTTGGCGGCAGAAAAAACACGTTTTTTTTACATTTTTGAAAAATGATATACGCTTACTTGCTGTGTTTGTATCACTTTTAAATAATACATTCCGCTTTGAAGATCGCCTGTAAAAATTCCTTGCTGCAAGTCGGTATTTGTAAGGTTTTGTACAATTTTTCCTTGAATATCATACAGAAAAGCGGCAATAACCGGTGCTTCAGAGTAGGTGCTGTGCTTTTGGATATAAATAAAATCTTTTGCCGGATTGGGAAAGAGTAGGGCAGGGGCATCGGAAATTGCGGGTGCAGGCTCAACCGCTGAAGGTATTTCAATGTTTTGATATACTACCATACTGCTGCTATAGAGATCATTTAAATTGCCGCCTCCGACAAAAATTTTTCCGTCAAATTCGCAGACACTCTCTACTTCATTGCCCGAAAACCACCACCGAGCGTGTCAATATTTTCGCCGTCAAACACGCAAATATTAAACGCCTCGTGGGTATGCGTGGAGTCGGTGTTTACTTGACTGAATCCCCCCGTGATATAGAGTTGGTTGTTTACAATATCTAAACTATGTACAAAAAAATAAGGCACTTCTTCACCGGATAATGAAAATCCGGGGTTTACCCACTGTGTGCCGTCCCATTTGGCAATGCCCGAAATGTTGGATGATGCGCCACTCGTCAAAAACTCCCCGCAGGCATACAATTCGTTTTTGTATTCGGTGGCTTTGTAGGCAGGTTTATTAAAGCCACCGCCGAAAGGCAACCATTCAGTGCCGTTCCAGCGTGCGATGCCGTTGCACTGCACACCGCCCGCTTTTTTAAAAGCTCCGGCTACGACAATATCTCCTTCAAACACAGACAAGCCGTGTGGCGCAATGAGAGGAACACCTGCATAAAATTCCGTCAAACCGCTACCCAAAGGTTCCCAATCGCTGCCATTCCAGCGAGCGATATTGTTGTAGCCGCTTTGAGAGCCGATTTTGGTAAAATCGCCCGCCACCACCGGTTGCCCCTGAAACTCCGCTATATCGTAGAGAGTAGCAGGCACTGAAGATCCTAAATTTCTAAAGCCTTTTCCTACTTTTTCCCATTCGTTGAGTTGGCTGTTGAGGCGATACACATAATTGGAGTCTGTGTTAGAGCCATAGAGGGCGCAATAAATTTGATTGTTGATAACTTTGATAGCGTGTCCGGGTGTAGGCAAACCCGCACTGCCCACCTGCTCCCACTGTTCGCCGTTCCATACCGCCACATGATTGGCAGACACGCCGCACAACTCCGTAAAAAATCCGGTTACATACAGCTTACCTTCAAAAGGTGCAAAATCAACCACAAAGCCATTGCCCTGTTCGCCATTTTCGTCGGTACAAAGTGCTTCAAACTGGGCTGATACAGCAAAAGAAAAAAATGAAAAAGAAAAATGGCGTACAAAATTCTCATAATTTTCAACTTGTATTTTAGATGAATAAAAAAAGATAAGACAAAAGTATATCCAAAGCAGTGAAACATACTGATATCGTCATTAAATATGACAGAAAAATGACAAGACATTTTTATTACTGTATTTCGGGGCTTCGGCAGGTTCAGTTCTTGGTTTTACTGGTCAGAAAATTCAATATCTCCCAAAACTAAAAAAAGTTTTTTTTCATATATGTCGATAAAAAAAGCTATCTTTGCACCCTGTTTTATTAAACATATTTTATAACATTTTAAAAAACAAACAAAAATCTCGTGAGCGAATTAGAAAATCCATTATTTAACGAAACGGAGCAGAGCCGTGATTCTGTAAGTCCGCAACCCGAAATCACCAATGAAAGTACGGAGTTGGCACAAGAAGATAATCTGTTCAGGGAAGAAGAACCGATTAAAAAAGCCCCCAAAGAATCTGTTTTAGAATTGTTGGAGAGTGATGAAAAAATTCTCATTTTAGATGATGAGCGCGAACGTTTAAAAAACACCCCCCACGATGCTTTTGACTGGGAAGGCGGCAACCTGCAACGTTTACCTTACACCACCTCGGAAGTGGAGCGTTTGACCGACCAATATGACCGCACTTTCAAAAACATCAACGATCAGGAAATCGTAGATGGCGTAGTGGAGTCCGTTACTCTTAATGATGTGGTATTGAACATCGGTTTTAAATCGGACGGATTGATTCCGCGCTCCGAATTCCGTGATATGCCCGAATTGCGTGTGGGCGACCGCGTAGAAGTGTATGTAGAGCAAAAAGAAAATAAAGACGGGCAGTTGATTTTGTCGCGTAAAAAAGCGCGTTTGGCGCGTGCGTGGGACAAAATCGTGGAAGCATACGCCGAAGGCTATATTGTACAAGGACAAATCAACAGCAAAACCAAAGGCGGCTTGATTGTAGATGTATATGGTTTGGAAACCTTCTTGCCCGGCTCCACAAATTGATGTGCGCCCTATCACCGATTACGATAGCTACTTGGGCAAAACGATGGAGTTTAAGGTGGTAAAAATCAACGAAATCATCAAAAACGCCGTACTCTCACATAAAGCCATCATCGAAGGCGATATGGAACAGCAACGCCAAGACATTATCGGCAAGCTCGAAAAAGGTCAGGTGTTGGAAGGAACTATCAAAAACATCACCGACTTCGGCGCATTCATTGATTTGGGCGGCGTGGACGGCTTGTTGTATATCACCGATATTTCGTGGGGGCGCATCACACACCCGAACGAAGTGCTGGAAAACGGACAAAAAATTAATGTGGTGGTATTGGATTATGACGACAACAAAAAACGTATCTCTTTGGGCTTAAAACAATTACAAGCGCACCCTTGGGACGTTTTAGAACAAAGTATGGTTATCAATTCCAAGGTAAGAGGTCGTATTGTGAACATAGAAGACTACGGAGCTTTCTTGGAAATTACACCGGGTGTAGAAGGATTAATTCACATTTCGGAGGTTTCTTGGAGCAACCAACCTATCAATTCAAAAGAATACTTCAAGTTGGGTGAAATGTACGAAGCCGTAGTGGTTACTTTGGATAGAGATGAGCGCAAAATGTCTTTGTCTATCAAACAACTCACTCCCGACCCTTGGACGAATGTAAAAGAAAAATATCAAACCAACAGCCGCCACACCGGTATCGTGCGCAATATTACTCCTTATGGCGTATTTGTAGAGCTGGAAGAAGGTATCGGCGGTATGGTGCATATTTCTGATCTTTCGTGGACAAAACGCTACAATCACCCTTCGGAATTTGTAAAAGTTGGCGATAATTTGGAGATAGTTGTATTGGATATTGATGAAGAAGGACGCAAAATGTCGCTCAGGCACAAACAAGTAGAAGAAGATCCGTGGGATACTTTTGAAACCTTGTTCCCCATTGGTTCGCAGCATAGCGGTACAGTGATGCGCAAAGACGAGAAAGGTGCTGTTATTGCTTTGCCCTATGGTGTAGAAGCGTATGTGCCTGCCAAACATTTGCGAAAAGAAGACGGCAGCAGTGTACAGGCTGAAGAAGCTTTGCAGTTTGTAATTATTGAGTTCAACCGTGACGACAAACGCATTATTGCTTCGCACAGCGACCTGTTCAAAAAAGAACGCCCTAAAACGGAAGAAGAAGGCAGCCCTCGCAAAGCAGCCCCTAGAAAAGAAGCCACTTCGCAGCAGTCCGCCGACAACGAAAAAACTACTTTGGGCGAGTTAGATGTATTGGCGAAATTGAAACAAAAAATGGAAGCCAACGAAAAAGGATAAATAATCTATCGTTTTCTATATCCCAAATCCCTTGTTTTTGTACGAAAGCAAGGGGATTTTTTTAATTTTATAAAAAAATAAATACCTTTAAAAACAAGATTATAATTTAACTTATTATTCAATTTTTTGCGTTGTAGTGAAATAATAAGTGCCAAAAAATTAAGTAATTCTATAACTGTATAAAAAATTAGGCTATTTTTGTTGTTTTATTAACACATATTATGGCAGCCGCTAAACCCAAGTCAAAACCAAAACAACAAGAGGTACTGTTTCCGCAAATGAGCGACCATCAGTTTAATCAGTTGATGGGCTTAGGAATGGTGTTTGTTGCAATCTGCATTTTCATTGCTTTTTTTTCCTATCTTTCTACATGGAAAGATGACCAAAGTGCCATTTTAAACCAATCGGCTTTTGATTTTCTGTTGAATGGCGAACATATTGTATATAACAGTTTGGGGCGTTTGGGAGCTTTGGTTTCGCATTTATTTTTCTATCGCTTATTTGGTGTTTCCTCTTTTGCACTTGCTGCTCTATTGTTGCTGGCGGGGATAGATTTGGTAGCTCCGCGTTTGCACATTCCTTTGCGTCGTTATACATTTAATGTGGTATTGATGGTGGTAATTCTGTCGCTGGCATTGGGGCATTTCACCAAAGGCAGCGATTTTCCGTATGGCGGCGGCTTCGGCACTGTTTTGGCTTCGGCGATTTACGGCTTTTTGGGTTGGGGCGCACCGGTTTTGTTTGTCTGCCTGCTGGTAGCTCTGTTTTTGTACCTTTTTGGTATCGGTTTAGATGAATTTTTGGCACAAGTATATTGGGTAATACAACAAACTTATGAGCAGTTTATTCAAGTGTTTTTTTCAGGGAAAAAAAACACTTCGGCTACTACCAACAGCACCACATTTACAAAAAAAGAAAAAGCAGCAACACCGGTTGCCGAAACAGATATTGCCGCTGAAGGAGTGGAGGATAACACAATGACACAAATACCCAAGGCAGTAGTAAATGAAGAAATAGATATGCAGGCGGTAAAGAGCAGAGGTAAAAATTTAATAGACGTACTGGCAGAGCAAAATCAGCAGAATAATCCCAAATCATTACACGAAGATTTGATGCTGGACATTGAATTTTCGCGCAAACCTGCGCCATCTTCACCGCAAAGCGATACCACGCCGCCGCCAAAAACCGCCGCTGACAGCAAAGAAACGGCAGATACACCCTTGTTTTCGCCGGAATTACTGAAAGACTACGACCCGCGCGAAGATTTGTCTTATTATACGTTTCCTGCGGTGGAGTTGCTCAACGATTACGGACAGCAGGAAGTGAGCATCAACGAGGAGGAACTGAAAGCAAATAAAAACCTCATCGTAAAAACATTGAGCGAATTTTCTATTGAAATTCAAAAGATAAAAGCAACGGTAGGCTCTACCATTACATTATACGAAATTGTACCTGCTCCGGGGGTGCGCATTGCCCGTATCAAGAGCCACGAGCCGGATATGGCTTTGCGTTTGGCAGCTTTGGGGATTCGCATTATAGCCCCTATTCCGGGCAAAGGCACTATCGGAATAGAAGTACCCAACCACCACAAAGAAGTGGTGTCTTTGCGAAGCATCATTGAATCCGAAGCATTTCAAAACTGCAATTACGATTTGCCCATCGCTTTGGGAACGAGCATCACGCACGGCGATTATATCTCTGACCTCGCCAAAATGCCACATTTACTGATGGCAGGTGCTACCGGACAAGGCAAATCGGTGGGAATTAATGCGATATTGTTGTCGTTGCTGTATAAAAAGCACCCTTCCGAAATTAAATTTGTAATGATTGACCCCAAAAAGGTAGAACTTTCTATTTACGAAAGCATCAAAAATCATTATTTGGCGGCACTGCCAAACGAGGAAGATTGCATTATTACCGACACCAAAAAGGTTATCAATACGCTCAATGCGCTGTGTGTGGAAATGGACAACCGCTACAATTTGCTAAAAAATGCGGCGGTGCGCAATGTAAAAGAATACAACGCTAAATTCACCAAACGCCGCCTCAATCCCGAAAACGGACATCAATATTTGCCCTATATTATATTGGTGATTGATGAATTTGCAGATTTGATAATGACGGCGGGCAAAGATATTGAATTGCCGCTCACACGCTTGGCGCAATTGGCGCGGGCGGTGGGTATTCATTTGGTAATAGCTACACAACGCCCTACCGTAAACATCATCACAGGAACCATCAAAGCCAACTTTCAGGTGCGTATTGCCTTTCGGGTATCTTCAAAAACCGACTCACGCACTATTCTGGACGACAGCGGGGCGGAGCAGCTGATCGGTCGCGGCGATATGCTGCTGCTGGCAGGAGCCGATACCATTCGTTTGCAGTGTGCCTTTGTAGATACGCCCGAAGTAGAGCGCATTATTGCCCATATCACACGGCAAACGGGCTATGGTGCGCCATTTGAGTTGCCCGAATATACCGCAGACGATAGCGGCGGCGGTAAAGATGGGCTGTTGCTGCAAGAGCGCGATGCCCTTTTGATGAAGCCGCCGCCTTGATTGTATCGGCACAGATAGGCTCTACTTCGCTCATACAACGCAAAATGAAATTAGGCTACAACCGTGCCGGACGCTTGATGGATCAATTGGAGGCAGCCGGGTGGTAGGTCCCAATCTCGGCAGCAAACCCCGCGAAGTATTGATAAAAGATTTGATAGATTTGGAGCAGTTTTTGAATAAAATTTCCTCCTGACGGCGCAAAGAAAACACCTTTCCGTATAAAGATTAATGATATTCAGGCAAATCAGAATCAGGGGAAATAATAGCCGGCACTTCTTTGCTTGTTGTATCTTCTTCTTGTTGCACTGCTGTTTTGTTGAGGAGTAAGCCCATCATCATCACCATAGCACTAAGCAAAATAACCTGAATAATCAATGATTTATCTACTAATTCCATATTTAGGGCAGCGGGGATATTTAAAAACAATAAAATTGTAATCAATCCTCTCGGAGCAATAAAGCCGAGCGGCACTACACTGAGTCCGAAAATTTTTACCAATAAAAATCGGAGTAAAAATATACTCGTAACGATTCCCAAAGACCACACAATAGTCTGTGCGTTGAGCAGTTCCTGTGTTTGGATTAAGAAGCCGAATAAAAGAAAAAACAAAGCACGGATTAAAAAAAGCTATCTCTGTGGTGAGGTCTTTAAATTTATGTACCTCTCTGTTCAAAATTTCGGGGTGGAGTTTTTGTATATAATGATTTTCTCTAAAAATATCAAGATTGCCAAGAAACAAACCGAAAAGCAAAATAAATATCAATGCTGGTAAGTGATAAATTTTAGCAATGGCATAAATTAATACAACCATTAAAATAATGGGGGCGTATTTTTATGGTGTTTTATTTTGCTGAGTAGAAATGCAAGAGCCACCGTAGCAATAAAAGTAACCACCAAAATAAGTAGAATTTCAATAATAAAAGTATAGACAGATTGCGTGTTGATATTATCATTGAGCGAAATAAAATTAAAAAATATTACCCCGAATATATCAGACAAACTGCTTTCGTAAGTGATAAATTCCCGTTGTTTGGCAGGGAGGGGTTGCGCACTTGGTATAGCAATAGCACTGCTGATAATCGCCAATGGAATAGCATTGGTAAGTGCAATTTTAAGAGGAATATCATAGATATACTGAATAAGATAAGCAAACCCGAAACTAAACAACAGCATAGGCACCAATGCCATCAGAGCAGTTTTTCCGATAAAGGGCAGTTTAGAACGGTCAATTTCCAACTCTAAGCTACCTTCTAAAACAATGAGAATCAACCCCACCGTGCCGAGTACAGGCAATATAGAAGTTAAGTTAGGAATCGGAACTTGAAAAACGAAGTAGCCTGCTTAAATCCATATCCCAGCGTTAATAATAGTATAACGGAAGGAATTTTGGTTTTAGAAGCGGTGATATCAAATATATAAGCTAATAACAATAATACACAAATAATAATAATAATAGTAGTAGTCATAAAAAGCGGTATAGTTAAAAAAAATGAAAAATATTTAAAACAAATGACCCGATGAATATCCTTCACGGCATAGCTCTTTAAGGTATTTGTTGATACATTCCTTTTCAATGTTGCGAAGTTTTTCAATGATTTTATTTTTCATCTTATCCATTATTGGGCGTACAAATTCACCTTTCCGTCTGCTTTTTTTATCCACCACAATAGCCAAAGCCCGGCTTGATAGTATAAGTTTGTGGCTCACCTTTTTGTATATGGTAATAAAAATCAATTTCGTTGTGCTCGTTTTTTTGTAGGCGAACCGCTTCTATGGTGGTGTTGAGGTTGGTTTCGGGCAGCACCACAGCAATCACATACTGTTTAGAAAAATCAATATCGGTGGGTTTTCCTGCTTCGCCCATCGTGGTTGCCGCCCCGAAAATACTTTGAAACTGTTCGGCAGTTTCAATTTTGGGGTTGTCCAGCGGACTCATGGAGTGCTTGACAAAATAATTTTTAGCTATCGCAAATGAAATATCTTCTTTTGCTGTGGCGGTATTGTTGGTCGCTCCAGCTTCTACATTATCTTCTGCCGTTGGTGAAGCAGAATTTTGTGGCGGAGTAGTGGGTTGGCAGGCAGAAAGGAATACCAACAGCATAATTTGGATAAATTTATTTTCATCATAAAATAAAACAGAGTGCAAAAGTGTAAATATTTTTTTAAATTCATATTTTATGAACACTAATAAAACTATCTTTTTTAGCTATAAAATGGCTACCTTTACAGCCTGAAATAAATACAGAGAGAGTGTATTAGTTTTGTTATGTTTTTCTCATTGCTGCATACAACGACGCTACCATATTATATATGTACTACAACAACAAAGTTTTACTTTTGATTTTAGACGGTTGGGGACACGGCAAAACACGCCGTGCCGATGCCATTGCGAATGCCAATACTCCTTTTGTAAGCAGCTTGTACAACAGCTACAGCAACGCCGAACTCACCACACATGGCGAGGCGGTAGGTTTGCCTTTCGGACAAATGGGCAACTCCGAAGTAGGGCATCTGAATATAGGAGCGGGGCGTGCCGTACTGCAAGATTTGTTGAAGTTGAACCGTGCCGTAGAAGACGGTTCTCTTTTTGAAGAGGAGGCTTTGCTAAATTTGGTTCAATATGCCAAAAGCCACCAAAAGCCGGTGCATCTGCTGGGCTTGGTTTCCGAAGGCGGGGTACATTCACACAGCAGCCACCTCAAAGCACTTTGCGATTTCTTTGTACGGCACGAAGTAGAGAATATATTCATACATGCCTTCACAGACGGGCGCGACACCGACCCGCACAGCGGAGCTGAATATTTGCAGGATATACAAAATCATATACAATTTCACTCCAACATAAAAATTGCTTCGGTAATAGGACGCTACTACGCCATGGATAGGGATAAACGATGGGAGCGCGTGAAGAAAGCCTACGATTTGCTGGCGCACGGTATCGGCACCCCCACAGAGAGCGCGGTGCGCGCGGTGCAGGAGTCGTACCGTGCCGGAGTTACAGATGAGTTTGTGTTGCCTGTTGTATGTGTAGATAAAGAAACACGCCGCCCGCTTACCACCATTCAACAGGGCGATGCAGTGTTGTGTTTTAATTTTCGCACCGACCGTTGCCGTGAAATCACACAATGCCTCACGCAAATGCCTTTGGAGGAATACGGTATGCAGCCTCTGGATTTGTATTATGTGACGATGACAGAGTACGATAAAACTTTTAAAAACGTAAAGGTTGTGCTGGAAGAGAAAAACCTGACCAACACTTTGGGCGAAGTATTGGAACAACATCAAAAAACACAGTTGCGAGTTGCCGAAACCGAAAAATATCCGCATGTTTACTTTTTCTTTTCAGGTGGGCGCGAAATGCCCTTTAAAGGCGAAGACCGCATTTTGGTGGCATCGCCCAAAGTAGCTACCTACGACCTGCAACCGGAGATGAGCGTGTACGAAGTAACCGAGCAAGTATGCAATTATTTAGACCACAACAAACCGAATTTTGTGTGTATCAATTTTGCCAACGCCGATATGGTCGGGCATACCTGGCGTATGGAGTGCCGTTGTAAAAGCAGTTGAAAGTGTAGATGCCTGCACCCGACAAGTAGTAGAGAAAGCCTTATCGCTTCAATATTCCATTTTTATTATCGCCGACCACGGCAATGCCGATTTAATGAAAAATGAAGACGACACCCCCAATACGGCACATACAAAAAATCCGGTTCCCGTATTTTTTGTAGATAATAAATTTCACCCGCGCCTCAAAAATGGCGTACTTGCCGACATCGCCCCGAGTATTCTCCAATTGATGCAAATACCCATACCCGCCGAAATGAGCGGAGCATCTTTATTTGACCTATAAGTTGATCATTTGGGTTGATATTTTTTTATTTAAAAAAATACTGATAATCTTTTGTTTTATATATGTTAAAATATAAAATAATATTTATAAATATATATTGTTTTTTAGTTTTAATATTTAGACATTAGATGTCATTAAATGAAATGTTTTTGAGTGACCTCATTTAAATAAAACAGTCTATTAAAAGTTACGGAATAAGACTTGTCCGGTGTATATTATTTTATACATTTTATTTTTTT
Source organism: Sphingobacteriales bacterium (assembly GCA_016711285.1). Lineage (NCBI taxonomy): Bacteria > Pseudomonadati > Bacteroidota > Sphingobacteriia > Sphingobacteriales > Sphingobacteriales bacterium. Next base: position 138,923 of record JADJTG010000016.1, on the reverse strand, counting down.
GTTATATCAGCTATGTGTATAAATGTTTAATAATCAATATTAAAAATATAGGTTGTGTAGTATATATAATAATAGTCACACAATGCCTATTATTTCAGAAATGCACGTTCTAATTTTGCTTGGTGATAGGTACATTTCGCATACTACTAAAGTATGAATTTAGACAATAAATTATTTGAAAATAAATTATTTAATTACTAATAATCAAATTACAATGAGAGAAAAAATTTATTACTTAACCAAAAAGTCTGCTTTCCTATGGCAGCACACAATCAGGCGTTTGTTGAGCCTGTTGTTGTTGCTAGGTGGGCTTAACAAGTCAGTATTAGAATCCGCATTTAATTCGGATACCAACATTAGGGGTTCATTACAATTATTAGGAAATTCTTGTGTTGATAATGAGCCATGCGTATATGGTGTGCCCACATATTATGCGATTTGTATAAAAAGGCTTGGATGCTTTCTTTCTCAAAATAAATATGCAAAAACTGCTGTTCAAGCTAAAGCGAACTACTTTTTTATCAACTTTAAATATTGGAAATAATTCATGGATTACAAAATTAATCATTGGAGTATTTATAGACATCTGTTATACTCTTTAGCATATCTTTTTATAGTTTGCTATACGCTTGACGCTCAAATATCTGGCATTGTTTATTTTGATGGAAATAATGATGGTATCAAACAGAGTAATGAGGCAGGTTATAGAAACTTAACCGTCACTGCCTATAGTAGTTCGGGTGGTACTTTTTCAGGAGTTACAAATAACTCAGGTGCTTATGTCATCAATGGTACATCAAGTGCTACTATGTATAGAGTAGAATTATCTCTGCCATTTGGGTACAATGATGGAGCTTTTGGAAACCAATCTGGTTCATCTGTGCAGTTTGCTGCGGGTAATACCACAAATTTGGATTTTGGAATTTACTTGCCCAATAAATGCGATCCCGATCTATCCATTAGAGTGGTAACAGGTATGGGCTTGGCAGACGATGACTATTCCGTTAAATCGTGGGACTACTTTACTGACAGAAGAGATGTGGATAACATGGGAAGTAGTACTACTCCTCATACAGAGGATATTACATATCAGGAAGTAGGAGTTCCTTTCGGAGTAGCTGTCCAGAAAACAACGAAATTGCTTTATTTTAGTACAGTAGCTGCTACATTAACCAATATTTTTCCACAGGCACCCGATGGTATAGATGCTATTTATGTGGCAGACTATTCAGGACCAAATAATACTTATGTGGGAAATAAATTATTGACAAATTTGAGTAATTACGGAATTAGTACCTCTGCATTAAACCCTGTTGCCAATGAAATGGGGGAATATGGTTTGGGTGGAGTTGCGATTTCAAGCGATGGAAGATATTTGTATGTTATAAATATGGGTAAAGGAAATATAGCAAAAATAGACATATCCGGAGTTACTTTTGCCTCAATCCCTAGTGGAGGGTATACGAACCTTAATGTAAGTGAAATAAGTATAACTGGAGCTAATTGTTCGGGAGGTATATTTAGACCTTCAGCTTTATCAATAGAAGGAGAAAATCTATTTGTAGCAGGGGTATGTGATGCGTCTAATTCCTCTAATCTATCAGATTTGCGTCTGAGAGCATTAAGGACTAGTCTATCCAATATTTCTTTTGTTCAAGTATTAGATTATGACCTATCCACTTTTACGGGAGGGGGACTAAGAGCAGCCGGCTGGCCACAGCGTAAATGGAGTAATACTTGGAGTGGTACAGATAGTGAAGGCAGTTCTGGTGTGATACAGCCCTTAGTACCGTCTATTGCTTTTGATGATAATGGTTCTATGATAGTAGGTGTAACGAACAGGCAAGTTTTTGTAGATGGAGAAAGCGATAGAGAAACTGGGTATATGTTGCGAACCTGGCGTGAGAATAATGGTACTTTTACGGTTGAAAACGGAGGCGTATCAGGTCCTTATACTTCGGCGGCTAAGGGTTCATCAGCAAATGATGGAGGTTTACCCGGTTACTATGACGGAAGTGATGACCCTTCTACCGCAGGACCTGGTGATGATTGGTTTTTTGAGGTAGGGAGAACAACAAGCCACCCCTATCTATATAATGGGGGTGCTTTGGTGGTTCCTGGTACAGGATTGGTACTAGGGGGATTTACTGTGCCTGGAGAATCTAGTAGCCAAACGGGAGGGCGATACTTGGATTATACTACAGGTGTATCCATTTATGGAACTAGCATGGTAGGAATGAAGGCTTCTGTTATGGGAGATGTGGATGCAGTATGTAATGTAGCACCCATAGAAATTGGTAATCGTGTGTGGTTAGATAGCAATAGTAATGGGATACAAGATGGAGATGAGTTGGGGATTGCTGGTGTTCGCGTAGAACTCTATCAAGGAGCTACACTCTTGGCTTATGCTATAACAGATAGTGAGGGCAATTATATTTTTTCTAGTGAAAATAAAACTTCTACAATTAGTGCCATTTATGGTATAACAGGACTCAGCCAACTCTCTAATTATACGATTAGAGTACCAGATGTAATAGGTGGAAGTAAGCAATCTGCATTAGGAATTAATGAAATAACTTTAAGCAACCAGAGTGGTACGACGAATGATGAAACAGACAGAATAGATTCTGATGGAATTTTAAGTGGCAATCATGCAGAAGTATCTTTTACTACTGGTGCTTTTGGTAAAAACTCACACGTTTTTGATTTCGGATTTAGAGGAGCTCCTCCTTGCTCAACCATTACTATTTCTTCTGTTCAAACCCAACCCACTTGCGAAAATCCCAATGGAGGTTCGTCTGTTATTACTGCTTCGGGTGGTGTAAGCCCTTATAATTTTATTGTTAAAAAAGGCACAACTACTGTAGCCAGTGGTACGGGAAACACTTCTTATACGGCTACCAACCTTTCAGCAGATACCTATTCAGTAACTGTTGAAGATGCAAATGGTTGTGAAAAAAACGATTATACTTTTACTCTGAATGCACCAACCGGCTGTAGCTGTGAGGTGTTTTATTCAGTTGTAGATGCTTCTTGCGGACAATGCAACGGAGAAGTAGTATTAGATGCACCCGATGCATTAATCAACGGACAGAATCAATGGTACTTTGAATTTTTTAATAATGGTACTGCCACAGCACCAGTAGCTAAAATTAATGCTACCTATAATCCACCTGAAAGTTTTGAACAACTTTGTCCGGGTACTTATTCTGTAAAAGTAACCGGTAAAGCAGGTGCTATTAATGGTTGTATTCAGACTATTCCTAATATCATAGTTGGTGGAGGTACCAGTCCACAAGTGACCATTGTTCCTTCAGGAACACCTACTTGCGGCGGTTCTAATATTACACTAACAGCAACGATAAATGGCGGCACTCCTCCGGCAACTTACTCTTGGAGCAATGGCGCAACAGGAGCAAGTATCAGTGTAGGTTCGGGAACTTATACAGTTACTGCTACAGATGCCGAAGGTTATACCGGAACAGCTACCTATACTATAAGTATTCCTTCTGCACCAACTGTAACCATTGCAGCTTCCGGCTCGGCAAGTTGCACAGGCGGCATTGGTGGTGCCACTTTAACAGCCAATGTAACAAGCGGTACAGCACCCTATACTTATTTATGGAGTACCGGAGCTACTACACAAAGCATTAGCAGTGTAGCAGCAGGTACTTATACTGTTACAGTAAAAGACTCTAAAGGTTGCGAAGATGAAGCTACCTATACATTAGCTCCTGCCAACGCACCTACCGCTGCAATTAGTGCCACTGGTACTCCGGGTTGCAATGGAGCAGGTAATGCTCAATTGACAGCTACAGCAACAGGCGGTACGGCTCCTTATACCTATGTATGGAGTACGGGAGCTACAACAGCTTCTATTTCAGGTGTTGCAGCAGGTACTTATACTGTTACGGTAAAAGACTCTAAGGGTTGTGAAGATGATGCTACTTATACTTTGACTGATCCTTTAGCTCCCACAGTATCTATAGCCCCTACTGGAAATGTTACTTGTGATGGTGAGGGTGGTGTTACATTAACGGCTACTGCTTCAGGAGGTAAATCTCCTTATACCTATTTGTGGAGTACTGGTGCTACCGCACAAACTTTGACAAACGTAGGCGAAGGAACTTATCTTTTGACTGTAACTGATGCAAATAGTTGTACAGCAGAAGCATCATACACTGTTAATGCGCCTTCTCCAATTGCAGTAAATGTAATTGCAAAAACTGACGAAAGTTGTGACGGTAGTAATGACGGTACAGCTACTGTAACTGCTACCGGCGGCACACCTGCCTATACTATCCAATGGTCTTTGGACGGCACGGTAGTAAAAACAGGTGCAAGTGTAACCGGTTTGGCAGACGGTTTCTATACCGTTACCGTAACCGACAGCAAAGGTTGTAAGGGTTATGCCGAAGTAGAAATAGCACAAGGTATTATTTTAGCACCTTCATTAGATATTGATGATGCAGAGTGTGGTAAAAATAATGGCTCTATTACTATTTCTGTAGGCAGTGCAGGTACTTATACCTACACCTTAAATCCGGGTAATGTTACAGCTACAAGCGGTTCTTCTTATACTTTCGAACAACTTGCGGGTGGTACTTATACCATTGAAGTAAGTTCAACTGTCGGTTCTTGTTCTGAAACAATTTCTAATATTATTGTTTCCGGTCCAGACCAACCTGTGGTTGTATTTCAAGGTACACCTGTAAACTGCGAAAATAAAAATGGCAGCATCACAGCCACTGCAAGCGGTGGTTTAGCTCCATACACCTATACTTGGAGTACCGGAAAAACAGAAACCATCTCTGGTGCTTCTACCATCAATAATTTAACTCCGGGTACTTATTTATTGACCGTTGTAGATGCAGCAGGTTGTGAAGTGGAAGGGGCTTATAATTTAGATGAAAAAACGCCGGTAGTTGTTACTATCGCTTCTAAAACAGACGAGGTATGTGCCGGAGCAAATGACGGTACTGCTTCTGTATTGATTAGTGGCGGCAGCGGCACTTATGCTACCATAGAATGGAAACTCAACGGAACTACCGTAAAAACAGGCACTAATGTAAGCGGCTTGTCAGACGGTTTTTATACTGTAGTTGTTACCGACAGCGAAGGTTGTAAAGGAACTGCTACCGTAGAAATAGGTCCGGGATTGGAAGTTTCTCCTATTGCGCAAGTAGAGCCCGCCGATTGTGATAAAAACAATGGAACAATTACTGTATTGGCAGGTGCCCCGGGTAATTATACTTATGTATTAAATCCGGGCAATATTACTGCTACTACCGGTGCAAGTGCTGTATTTGAAAACTTAGCCGGCGGTACTTATAGTGTTACAGTTACTTCTTCTCAGGGTTGTAGCGGAACAGTAGAGGGTATCAATGTAGCCGGACCCGCTTCACCAAGTGTTACGGCACAAATAGTAACTGAAGTAAATTGCCTCAATCAAGGTGGCTCTATTACAGCTACTGCTATGGGCGGTACACCTCCATATACATTTACATGGAGCAATGGTGTGAACGAAGTAAAATCTACAGCACCTTATACTTCTACTATTTCTAATTTATTGGCAGGTTCTTATTCTGTTACAGTGAAAGATGCAAATGATTGTGTTGCAGTAACAGGAGAAACATTGATGCCTACCACTCCTATTGATATTATCATCACCGGTGTAACACACGAAACTTGTTATGGCGAAAATGATGGTACTGCTTCAGTGGAAGTAAGTGGCGGCACACCTGCTTATACCATTCTTTGGAAATTAAACGGGCAAACAGTTGCACAAAGTGCAAATGCCACCAACTTAAAACCCGGCTTTTATATTGTAGAAGTTACTGACAGCAAGGGCTGTAAAGAAACTATTAACTTGCAGATAGAGTCGGGCGTATCACCTACTGCAGGTACATTAATAGCACAAGAACCGGCTGACGGGCAAATTTGTTCCGAAGATAAACTGACAGCCATTACAGCTACACCTCCTACTATTCCTGCTGGTTATCAAGCCGCTTATCTGCTTTCTAAAGACGGCATTGTATTAGCGGTAAGTGCTATTCCTCAGTTTGGTTCAGGGTTAGCTCCCGGCGATTACAAAATCCACACTTTGGTGTATCAATCTACTACCTTTAATATAGGAAGTATTATACCCAACTCTACAACTATTAGTTCAGTAAACAGCCAGTTGTTGCAAGGCGGCGGTGATATTTGTGCCGCACTGTTGGTAAATGGTGCAATGTTTACCGTAGAAGACTGTAACGTAGATGTAGAACTCACCAAAACAGCCAGTGTTCCTTCCGGTTCTTCAGTGAAAATCGGAGATACTTATACTTATACGTTAAGTGTTGTAAATAAAGGTCCTGCTTTGGCTACCGGAGTAGTAGTAAGCGATGTATTGCCTTCACAAGTACAATTTGTATCTTCCAGTGGCGGCACTTATTCTCCGGGAACAGGCGAATGGAATGTAGGTAATTTGGCAGTAAATCAAACCAAAACACTTACAATTACCGTAACAGTAATTGCCGAAGGTGATATTTACAACAAAGCCGAAGTAAGTGAAATGGATCAAACAGATATTGACTCTGAGCCGGGCAACTTAGGTGATGCTCCTGCAGAAGATGATGAAGATGATTATCCATTAACAAGCGTAGGTATTGTGGATTTAGAATTGCAAAAAGATGTAAATCAATCGGTAGTGGGAGTAGGTGATGAAGTAACTTATACTATCACACTTACCAACCAAGGTCCTTCTGATGCTACCGGTGTAACTGTATCAGACCAATTGCCTGCTCAATTGCAATATGTATCTTCCGATGCTACGCAAGGTACATTCAGTGGCAGCACTTGGAATGTGGGCGATTTGAATGCCGGCAAAACAGTTACTTTAGAAATTACAGCTTTGGTGCTTCAACCGGGCGACATTATCAATATTGCACAAGTAGAAACCGTGGATCAAGAAGATGAAGATTCTACTCCGGGCAACGATGTGCCTACTGAAGACGACCAAGATGACGCACCTTTAGAAGCCAAACAAATTGATTTGGAATTAACCAAAACTGCAAATGCTACTGTAGTAAATGTAGGAGATACTTTTGATTACACAATTACTGTAAGCAATGAAGGACCTTCTGATGCTACCGGCGTGAGCGTATTGGATAATTTGCCAAGCGAAGTTCAATATGTTTCTTCTACAAGTTCTGTCGGTGCTTACAATACCAATACAGGTATTTGGACAATCGGCGATTTAGCTGTGAACGGCGAAGCTACTTTAACCGTAAAAGTAAAAGTATTGGAAGCTGGTTCGTTTAAAAATGTAGCACAAGTAGCAACAGCTAACGAACCGGATATTGACTCAACTCCTAATAACGACAATGGTGACCAAAGTGAAGATGACGAAGATGCCGTTCCGGTAGAAGGTGCTGCCGCCGACTTATCATTAGATAAATCGGTAAATGCAACGACCGTAGGTATCGGCGAAAACTTTGTTTATACTTTGGTAGTAACCAACGATGGTCCTTCTGCTGCAACAGGCGTGGAAGTAACCGACCAATTACCTGCTGAGGTACAATATGTAAGTGCTGACGGTACTTACAATGCTACTACAGGCGTTTGGACAGTTGGAAACGTAGCCGTAGGAGAATCTAAAACATTGAACATCACTGTAAAAATGTTGGTAGAAGCTGACGGTATCGTAAACTATGCCGAAATTACCAACTCCGACCAACCGGACACAGACTCAGAACCCAATAACGATAGCAATACCGAAGATGATGACGACCAAGTTATTATTGGTGGTATCGCCGCCGATTTGGAATTGGATAAAGTAGTAGATAAGTCAATAGTAAACTTAGGTGATACCGTTCGTTTTACTATTTTGGTAGAAAATAACGGTGGTGCCAATGCTACCGGAAGTTACAGTACTTGACCAACTTCCCTACCGGATTAACGTTCGTATATGCCGAACCAACCGTAGGTACTTATAACCCTACTACCGGAATTTGGACAATCGGTGAAATCTATGCCGGCGAACAAGAAAGAATGTACATTTATGCGATTGTTACTGAACGTGGTCCGATTGTAAATACGGCTCAGATTGAAACCGTTGACCAGCCCGACCCAGACAGTACACCGGGTAATGATGACCCTACCGAAGACGACCAAGATAATGAGCCGGTTCAGGCAAAACAAATTGACCTTGAGCTCTTGAAGACAGCAGATGCTACTGCTGTAAATGTGGGAGATGAATTTACATATACTATCACATTGAGCAACGAAGGCCCAGATGTAGCTACGGGTGTAAGCGTTTTAGATGATTTGCCTACACAAGTACAATACATCAGTGCAACTGCTTCTCAGGGTGCTTTCAACAATAATACCAGCACTTGGACAGTGGGTACTTTAGAAGTTGGAGCAACAGTCACTTTGGATATTACCGTTAAAGTTTTGGAAGGTGGAAGCTTTGAGAATGTAGCGCAAGTTGCTACTGCCAATGAGCAAGATATAGACTCTACTCCAAATAATGACAATGGCGACCAAAGCGAAGACGAAGAAGATGCGGTAGTAGTTGAAGGCAAACAAATTGATTTGGAATTGCAAAAAACTGCCAGTGCTCAAGAAGTGGGTGTAGGTGAGCAATTTACATATACTATTACACTTGTCAATAAAGGTCCGAGCGATGCTACCGGCGTAGCAGTAACCGACCAATTGCCCGCTGGAGTTACTTTTGTAAGCGCAGCTCCGAACACATATAACGCTGCTACCGGCGTTTGGACAATTGGCAATTTAGCTGCCGGTGCTTCTACTTCATTGAATATTACTGTTACTCTAAATGTAGAAGATATTGTAATCAACTACGCTCAAGTATCTGCTGCCAACGAACCGGATATAGATTCTGAACCCGGCGACAACAGCGATACTCAAGACGATGATGATGAAGTAACTGTTGGCGGTATTGCTGCCGATTTGGAATTGGATAAAGATGTAGATAAAAACATTGTTAATTTAGGAGATACCGTAATGTTTACCATTTTGGTAGAAAACAATGGTGGTGCTAATGCTACCGGTGTAACGGTATCAGACCAATTACCTGCCGGATTGACATTTGTATCCTACGATGCAACTTTGGGTGTTTATAACGATGCAAGTGGTATCTGGACAATCGGTGAAATTTATGCAGGCGAATTTGAGGTATTGCACATTTTTGCTACCGTTAACAGCACCGCCAATATCACCAATATTGCCCAAATAGAAACTGTGGATCAACCTGATCCGGACAGCACACCGGGTAATGATGACCCTACCGAAGACGACCAAGATGCAGAAACGGTAGGTGCAAAACAAATTGATTTGGAACTCACCAAAACAGTTGATGTAACAAGTGGTGTATTGGGCGATGAGTTTACTTATACCATTACAGTTACCAACGAGGGTCCAAGCGATGCTACGGGTGTAGTAATAGGAGATAATTTACCAGCCGAAGTTATTTATATAACACACGGTCAAACAACTGGTTATTATAATCCTGTTTCAAGTTTTTGGACTGTGGGCAACTTAGCGGTAGGAACTACACAAACTCTAACGATTACTGTTCGTGCTACTGAAGAAGCGCAAGGTATTAAAAACATTGCTCAGGTAGTGGCTGCCAATGAACCGGATATAGATTCTACACCAAACAACGACAACGGTGACCAAAGCGAAGATGATGAAGATGCAGTTATCATTGACATCACTCCATTGGGCAGCATTGGTGATTATGTATGGTTAGATGAAGACGGCGATGGTGTACAAGATGCAGGCGAACAGGGTATTCCGAATGTAACGGTAACCTTGACCTATCCTGATGGCACAACAGCAACGACTACCACAGACGGTACAGGACATTATATCTTTGAAGACCTTCCTGCGGGCAACTACGTTGTTACAGTAGGCACAGGTCCTGATGGTACAGCCTTAACTACTCCTGCAACAGACAACGTAAGTTTGGGAGCAGGTGAAGACTATGTAGATGCAGACTTCGGATTCGATGGTGCTTCTTTAGGCAACTATGTATGGCTTGATGAAAATGCCAATGGTATCCAAGATTCAGGAGAAGAAGGAATAGATGGAGTAGTTGTAAACTTATTAGATGCCGCAGGCAATCAAATAGCAACTACAACTACTTCAAACGGTGGTTATTACATATTTAATGTAGAACCGGGACAATATATAGTAGAGTTTGTAGCACCTTCAGGTTACGAGCCAACTCAACAAGGCGGCGGAGATAACCAAAACAATACGGACAGCAATGCGAATACCACAACGGGTCAAACAGCAATCATCACAATTAGTGCGGGTGAAAACGATATGACGATAGATGCAGGTTATACTCCATTGGGCAGCATTGGTGATTATGTATGGTTAGATGTAGATGGCGATGGTGTACAAGATGCAGGTGAGCAAGGTATTCCGAATGTAACGGTAACCTTGACCTATCCTGATGGAACAACAGCAACGACTACCACAGACGGTACAGGACATTATATCTTTGAAGACCTTCCTGCGGGCAACTATGTTGTTACAGTAGGCACGGGTCCTGACGGCACAGCTTTGACAACACCAGCTACAGACAACGTAAGTTTGGGAGCAGGTGAAGATTATGTAGATGCAGACTTTGGTTTTGATGGTGAGTTGATAGATTTAGAATTGGCAAAAACAAGCAATGTAACCACAGCAGTGATAGGCGATATTATCACCTATACATTGACATTGAGTTGAGCATTCAGGCTCAAGTGTTGAGTGGTGGTTCAATTAAGAACATAGCACAAGTATCATCATCAGATCAGGAGGATATAGATTCTACACCAAACAACGACAACGGTGACCAAAGCGAAGATGATGAAGATGCAGCGACAGTAGAAGCACAAGAATTGGGCAGCATCGGTGATTATGTATGGTTAGATGAAGACGGTGATGGTGTGCAAGATGCAGGCGAGCAGGGTATTCCGAATGTAACGGTAACCTTGACCTATCCTGATGGCACAACAGCAACGACTACCACAGACGGTACAGGACATTATATCTTTGAAGACCTTCCTGCGGGCAACTACGTTGTTACAGTAGGCACGGGTCCTGACGGCACCGGCTTAACAACCAATGGAACAGTAAATGTAAGTTTAGATGCAGGTGAAGATTTTACAACTGCTGACTTCGGATTTGATACAGCTTCTTTGGGTAATTATGTATGGCTTGATGAAAATGCCAATGGCTTACAAGATAGTGGCGAACCCGGTATTGATGGGGTAGTTGTTACTTTATTAGATGCCGCAGGTAATGTAATTTCAAGCACTACTACTTCTAATGGAGGTTATTACTTATTTGATAATTTAGATCCCGGACAATATATTGTTCAGTTTACTACACCTGATGGATACAATGCTACTTCGTTAGGTGGTGGTGATAACCAAAACAATACAGACAGTAATGCCAATACAACAACGGGTCAAACTGCTGTAATTACTTTAAGTGCGGGCGAAAACGATATGACCATAGATGCAGGCTACACTCAATTGGGTAGTATCGGTGATTATGTATGGTTAGATGTAGATGGTGATGGCGTGCAAGATGCAGGCGAGCAAGGTATTTCGAATGTAACGGTAACCTTGACCTATCCTGATGGCACAACAGCAACGACTACCACAGACGGCACAGGCCACTACATCTTTGAAGACCTACCTGCGGGCAACTACGTTGTTACAGTAGGCACAGGTCCTGACGGCACAACATTGACAACACCAGCTACAGACAACGTAAGTTTAGGAGCAGGTGAAGACTATGTAGATGCAGACTTTGGCTTTGACGGTGAGTTGATAGATTTAGAATTGCAAAAAACCAGTGAGGCTCCGGCTACTTTGGTAATCGGCGATACTTTTAACTATGTACTTACTTTAACTAATGAAGGTCCCGGCGATGCTACAGGCGTTGTTGTCTTAGATCAATTACCTTCACAAGTGTCTTATGTAAGCTCTACTGCTACAGCGGGTTCTTACAATGCCGCTACAGGTAACTGGACAGTAGGCAACTTGGCTGCCGGACAAACAGCTACTGTAACTATTCAGGTGAAAGTAGAAGAAACTGGAACTTTCAAAAACATAGCACAAGTGATTGCTGCCGACCAAGATGATATAGATTCTACACCGAACAACGATAATGGCGACCAAAGCGAAGATGATGAAGATGCAGCTACAACTTCTACTTATGGAGTGGCTGATTTGAATTTGACCAAAGTTGCTAATAAAGAAATGGTGGGTGTGGGTGAAAATATCACATATACTATTACAGTATGTAACGACGGACCTTCAACAGCTACTAATGTTGTAGTAACTGAGCAATTACCTGCTTCTTTAACTTTTGTTAGTGCAGATGAAACTACAGGTAATTATAATAATGCCAATGGTTTATGGTCTATCACATCTATCAGTGTAGGTACTTGTGAAACATTAAACATTATTGCTACGGTTAATCAGGCGGGCGACATTAATAATACAGCTCAAGTGACAGACTCCGACCAATCTGATCCGGACTCTACACCGAATAACAATAATCCTGACGAAGACGACCAAGATGATACAACCGTATCTGCTCAACAGATAGATTTGTCATTGACTAAAACTGCCAATGCTACTACAGTTAATGTAGGCGATTTATTAATCTATACATTGTCGGTGAGCAATCAAGGTCCAAGTACAGCTACTAATGTTCAGGTATTTGATCAATTACCAGGCAATGTAACTTATGTAACTTCAAGTGGTAGTGGAATTTTTAGTCCGGGTGCTTCTGTTTGGACAATAGGCACAATTCCGGCTGGTGAAACCAAAACCATTAATATCACAGTACAAGTGATGAAAGCGGGCAGCTTCATCAATACAGCACAAGTAAGTAATGCAGACCAACCAGATGTAGATTCTACTCCTGCCAACAATAATCCTACCGAAGATGATCAGGATAGTGTAGAAGCTACAGGAACGCAGATAGATTTATCATTGACTAAAACAGCCAATAATACACAAGTAGGATTAGGTGAAAATATTACCTATACTCTAACCTTGAGCAATAGCGGAAACAGCAATGCAACAGGTGTGGTTGTGACTGATAAATTACCTGCCGGATTAACTTTTGTAAGCGCAACTCCTGCCGGAGTATATAACGCTGCAACCGGTGTATGGACAGCAGGTGCAGTAGCAGCAGGTAGTTCTGTAACTTTAAGTATCACAGCTACCGTAAATGTTGAAAACCAAGCTATTACTAACTATGCACAGGTAACTGCCGCAGACCAGCCAGATGTAGATTCAGAGCCGAATGATAACAGCACTACACAAGATGATGATGATGCTATTACCATTGGTTCTACTGCTGCCGACCTCGAAATTGATAAGTTCGTGAATAATGCGACTGTCAACTTGGGTGACGAAGTAGTATTTACTATTGTGTTGGAAAATAATGGTGGTGCTAATGCTACAAATGTAACAGTAGAAGACCAATTACCTGCCGGATTAACTTATGTATCTTCCGAAGCTACAGTAGGCTCTTACAATGCAGCCACAGGCATTTGGAATGTAGGTGAAATTTATGCGGGCGAAGAAGAAAAATTATTCATTACTGTACAAGTAAACAGCATTACCGGCGTGAATAATATTGCACAAGTAGCTACTTCTGATCAAACAGACCCAGACAGTACTCCGGGTAATGATATAGCAGAAGAAGATGATCAAGACGATGCCACTGTTTCTGCACAGGCTATTGATCTTGAATTGAATAAAGTAGCGAATGCTACAGTAGTAAATGTAGGCGATACCTTTAACTATACCCTCACAGTAAACAACGAAGGACCTTCTAACGCTACGGGCGTAGTTGTATTTGAAAACCTTCCAAGTGGTGTAAGTTATGTGAGCCATACCGCTTCTACCGGTATTTATAGCCAACAAACCAGTCAATGGGTAATTGGCAATTTACCAAAAGGTGAAACCGAAACTTTAATCATTACAGTGCGTGTAGAGCAAGCTGGTGAAATCGAAAACGTAGCTCAGGTGAGCAACGCCGACCAACCTGATATCGACTCTACTCCGGGCAATGATGACGGTAACCAAAGCGAAGATGATGAAGATGCAATTACAGTAACCGGCTCACAAATAGATTTGAGTCTGACTAAAACTGCTTCTGCAACACAAGTAGGAATAGGACAAACTGTTACTTACACAGTTGAAGTATGTAACGACGGACCTTCCGATGCTACAGGTATATTGGTAGTAGATTACTTGCCGCCTCAATGCGAATATGTATCTTCTAATGGTATATTTAACCCAGCAACGGGTGAATGGAACGTTGGAACAGTAGCAGCAGGTACTTGCAAATCTATCGAGATTCAATGTGTAGTGACAGAAGAGGGTCCAATGACCAATTGCGCAGAGATTACAGATTCAGACCAACCTGATGCTGATTCTTCTCCTGGATATAGTTGCGAATGTGAAGATGATGATGATTGCGTGACTATCAACGGTATTGGCGCAGATTTATCATTGACCAAATCAGTAGATAAATCAGTAGTAAATGTAGGTGATAACGTTGTTTTTGAAATTGAAGTAAAAAATAGCGGTTCTGCAAATGCTACAGGTGTAACAGTTTCTGATGTTTTACCTGCTGGATTGACCTTTGTTACTTCTGATGCCAGCACAGGTTCTTATGCTGCTGCAACAGGAATTTGGACAATTGGTAATTTGGGTGCAAGTGATATAGAAACCTTGTTGATTACAGCCACCGTAACTGGTGTGGGTCCGTTCAGCAACGTAGCGCAAGTAGCTGCTTCAAATGAAAGCGATCCTGACAGTACACCGGGTAATAACATAGCTGCTGAAGACGATCAGGACAATGCTACTGTAAGTGCTAAACAAATTGACTTGGAATTGACCAAAGTGATTACAGGTACTTCATTAGGATTAGAAATCGGTGATGTGGTAGAGTATGCTATTACTGTATCTAACGAAGGTCCTTCCAATGCCACTGGTGTAGCTATACAAGATATTTTACCGCAAGGTTTAGATTTTGCAGGTTATACAGCTACGGCAGGTTCTTATAATACAAATACAGGAATTTGGACTATCGGAAACCTTGCTAATGGAGCTAATGCAATATTGAATATGTCAGCTACCATTACAACCGCCGGTACTTTCCGCAACAATGCACAAGTAATTGCGGCTAATGAACCGGATATTGATTCTGCTCCAAATAATGATAATGGCGACCAAAGTGAAGATGACGAAGACGGTAAAACAATTACTGTAGGTGCGCCTACTGCTGACCTTGAATTGACAAAAGTTGCTGATAAAGCAACAGTAACAGTAGGTGATGAATTCAATTATACACTTACTTTGACCAACCAAGGACCAAATGTAGCTACCGGAGCAGAGGTGTTTGACCTGTTACCAAGCGGCGTGAGCTATGTAAGTAGCAACGCATCAATGGGTACTTATAATCCGAATACTGCTTTATGGACAGTAGGAAATGTACCTGTGGGTGAAACTGAAACTTTGACTATAAAAGTAAAAGTACAAAGTGCAGGTAGTTTGGTAAATATTGCACAAGTAAGCTCAGTAAATGAAAATGACCCTGATTCTACTCCAAACAACAGCAACCCTGATGAAGACGACCAAGATAGCGCAACTACAACTGCTACAGAACCGACTGCATCAATGGTGGACTTAGAGTTGAGCAAAACAGTGAATCAAGCGTTGGTGAAAGTAGGTGACAACTTCAACTATACACTGACATTGACAAACGAAGGACCAGATGCAGCAACAGGCGTACAAGTATTTGACTTGTTGCCAAGCGGTGTAAGCCATGTGAGCAACACAGCAAGCACAGGAACTTATAGTCCGGCAACAGGTATATGGAATATCGGCACTATGAACGCTGGTGCAACAGCTATCTTAGTGATTGTAGTGAAAGCACAATCTGCTGGCAGTATGACGAATGTAGCGCAAGTGAGTGCGGCGAATGAATCAGATATAGATTCTACCCCGAACAACAGCGATGCAACGGAAGACGATCAGGATAGTGTAAACACTACAGTGACCGAACCTACAACTCCTGTAGCAGATTTGGAATTACAAAAAACTGCTTCACAAGCTTTGTTGAATATTGGCGACCAGTTTATTTATACGATAACATTAACTAACCAAGGTCCTAATACGGCAACATCTATCGTTGTAAATGAAGACTTGCCAAGTGGTGTAAATTATATCAGTTATACAAGCAGCACAGGTATTTATAGTAACGCTACCGGAACTTGGACTATTCCAAGTTTGGCAGTAGGCACAGTAGCTACTTTGAATATATTAGTTGAAGCTGTAAGTATAAATGGTACAACAAACGTGGCACAAGTAGCAAGTGTAAATGAATTAGATGTTGATAGCACACCAGGTAATAATGATCCTACAGAAGATGATCAAGATGAAATTTCAGTAATTATTCTTGATCCGAATAGTACAGAACCTATAACAGACTTAGAGTTGAGCAAAACAGCGAATCAATCTTTGGTAAAAGTAGGAGACAACTTCAACTACACCTTGACATTGACGAACGAAGGACCAGATGCAGCGACAGGTGTACAAGTATTTGACTTGTTGCCAAGTGGTGTAAGCTATGTGAGCAGCAATGCGAGCACAGGCACATACAGTCCTGCAACAGGAATATGGAATATCGGCGGAATGAATGCGGGAGCTACGGCTACATTGGTAATCGTGGTAAAAGCCCAAGCTGCTGGCAGTATGACGAATGTAGCGCAAGTGAGTTCAGCGAATGAGTCAGATATCGATTCTACCCCGAACAACAGCAATGCAACGGAAGATGATCAAGATAGTGTAGTTACAACAGTGACCGAACCTACAGCCCCAGTAGCAGATTTGAGTTTGACGAAAACATCAAATGCGACAGTGGTATCACAGGGCGATGAGTTCAGCTACACAATTACATTGAGCAATCAGGGACCGGATGCAGCTACAGGCGTAGCAGTGTTGGAAAGTTTACCGGGCGGATTGAGCTATGTGAGCCATACAGCGAGTGCGGGCGCATATAATGCAGCAAGCGGATTGTGGACACTACCAAGTGTAGGAGTAGGCAGCACAGCGACGTTGAACATAGTAGTCACAGCAACAGGCAGTGGCACAACGAACAACGTAGCGCAAGTGGTGGCATCAAATGAGAATGATCCGGACAGCACACCAGGAAATGGCGATGCAACCGAAGACGATCAGGACAATCAGGTGGTGAATATCACAGAGCCAACAGAGCCGATGGTTGATTTAGAGTTGAGCAAAACAGCGAATCAATCTTTGGTAAAAGTAGGCGACAACTTCAACTACACCTTGACATTGACGAATGAAGGACCAGATGCAGCGACAGGTGTACAAGTATTTGACTTGTTGCCAAGTGGTGTAAGCTATGTGAGCAGCAATGCGAGCACAGGCACATACAGTCCTGGAACTGGGATATGGAATATCGGCGGAATGAACGTTGGAGCTACGGCTACATTGGTAATCGTGGTAAAAGCCCAAGCTGCCGGCAGTATGACGAATGTAGCACAAGTGAGTGCGGCGAATGAATCAGATATAGATTCTACCCCGAACAACAGTAATGGAACGGAAGATGATCAGGATAGTGTAGTTACAACAGTGACCGAACCTACAGCCCCAGTAGCAGATTTGAGTTTGACGAAAACATCAAATGCGACAGTGGTATCACAAGGCGACGAGTTCAGCTACACAATTACATTGAGCAATCAGGGACCAGATGCAGCTACAGGCGTAGCAGTGATAGAGAACTTGCCAAGCGGATTGAGCTATGTAAGCCATACAGCAAGTGCAGGTGTATATAACACATCAAGCGGATTGTGGACACTTCCAAGTGTAGGCTCAGGCAGCACAGCGACGTTGAACATAGTAGTCACAGCGACAGGCAGTGGCACAACGAACAACGTAGCGCAAGTGGTGGCATCAAATGAGAATGATCCGGACAGCACACCAGGAAATGGCGATGCAACCGAAGACGATCAGGACAATCAGGTGGTGAATATCACAGAGCCAACAGAGCCGATGGTTGATTTAGAGTTGAGCAAAACAGCGAATCAATCTTTGGTAAAAGTAGGCGACAACTTCAACTACACCTTGACATTGACGAATGAAGGACCAGATGCAGCGACAGGTGTACAAGTATTTGACTTGTTACCAAGTGGTGTAAGCTATGTGAGCAGCAATGCGAGCACAGGCACATACAGTCCTGGAACTGGGATATGGAATATCGGCGGAATGAACGTTGGAGCTACGGCTACATTGGTAATCGTGGTAAAAGCCCAAGCTGCCGGCAGTATGACGAACGTAGCACAAGTGAGTGCGGCGAATGAATCAGATATAGATTCTACCCCGAACAACAGTAATGGAACGGAAGATGATCAGGATAGTGTAGTTACAACAGTGACCGAACCTACAGCCCCAGTAGCAGATTTGAGTTTGACGAAAACATCAAATGCGACAGTGGTATCACAAGGCGACGAGTTCAGCTACACAATTACATTGAGCAATCAGGGACCAGATGCAGCTACAGGCGTAGGAGTTATAGAGAACTTGCCAAGCGGATTGAGCTATGTGAGCCATACAGCGAGTGCAGGTGTATATAACACAGCAAGCGGATTATGGACACTACCAAGTGTAGGAGCAGGTAGCACAGCGACGTTGAACATAGTAGTCACAGCGACAGGCAGTGGCACAACGAACAACGTAGCGCAAGTGGTGGCATCAAATGAGAATGATCCGGACAGCACACCAGGAAATGGCGATGCAACCGAAGACGATCAGGACAATCAGGTGGTGAATATCACAGAGCCAACAGAGCCGATGGTTGATTTAGAGTTGAGCAAAACAGCGAATCAATCTTTGGTAAAAGTAGGCGACAACTTCAACTACACCTTGACATTGACGAATGAAGGACCAGATGCAGCGACAGGTGTACAAGTATTTGACTTGTTGCCAAGTGGTGTAAGCTATGTGAGCAGCAATGCGAGCACAGGCACATACAGTCCTGGAACTGGGATATGGAATATCGGCGGAATGAACGTTGGAGCTACGGCTACATTGGTAATCGTGGTAAAGCCCAAGCTGCCGGCAGTATGACGAATGTAGCACAAGTGAGTGCGGCGAATGAATCAGATATAGATTCTACCCCGAACAACAGTAATGGAACGGAAGATGATCAGGATAGTGTAGTTACAACAGTGACCGAACCTACAGCCCCAGTAGCAGATTTGAGTTTGACGAAAACATCAAATGCGACAGTGGTATCACAAGGCGACGAGTTCAGCTACACAATTACATTGAGCAATCAGGGACCAGATGCAGCTACAGGCGTAGGAGTTATAGAGAACTTGCCAAGCGGATTGAGCTATGTGAGCCATACAGCGAGTGCAGGTGTATATAACACAGCAAGCGGATTATGGACACTACCAAGTGTAGGAGCAGGTAGCACAGCGACGTTGAACATAGTAGTCACAGCAACAGGCAGTGGCACAACGAACAACGTAGCGCAAGTGGTGGCATCAAATGAGAATGATCCGGACAGCACACCAGGAAATGGCGATGCAACCGAAGACGATCAGGACAATCAGGTGGTGAATATCACAGAGCCAACAGAGCCGATGGTTGATTTAGAGTTGAGCAAAACAGCGAATCAATCTTTGGTAAAAGTAGGCGACAACTTCAACTACACCTTGACATTGACGAATGAAGGACCAGATGCAGCGACAGGTGTACAAGTATTTGACTTGTTGCCAAGTGGTGTAAGCTATGTGAGCAGCAATGCGAGCACAGGCACATACAGTCCTGGAACTGGGATATGGAATATCGGCGGAATGAACGTTGGAGCTACGGCTACATTGGTAATCGTGGTAAAAGCCCAAGCTGCCGGCAGTATGACGAATGTAGCACAAGTGAGTGCGGCGAATGAATCAGATATAGATTCTACCCCGAACAACAGTAATGGAACGGAAGATGATCAGGATAGTGTAGTTACAACAGTGACCGAACCTACAGCCCCAGTAGCAGATTTGAGTTTGACGAAAACATCAAATGCGACAGTGGTATCACAAGGCGACGAGTTCAGCTACACAATTACATTGAGCAATCAGGGACCAGATGCAGCTACAGGCGTAGGAGTTATAGAGAACTTGCCAAGCGGATTGAGCTATGTGAGCCATACAGCGAGTGCAGGTGTATATAACACAGCAAGCGGATTATGGACACTACCAAGTGTAGGAGCAGGTAGCACAGCGACGTTGAACATAGTAGTCACAGCAACAGGCAGTGGCACAACGAACAACGTAGCGCAAGTGGTGGCATCAAATGAGAATGATCCGGACAGCACACCAGGAAATGGCGATGCAACCGAAGACGATCAGGACAATCAGGTGGTGAATATCACAGAGCCGGGTGTTCCGACAGCGGATTTAGAATTGACTAAAGTATCGAGTAAAGTAGTAGCCCAAATTGGCGAACCATTTACTTATACTATAACACTTACTAACCAAGGACCAGATGCAGCAACAGGCATTAAAGTATTGGAAAACTTGCCAAATAATTTACAATACAACAGCCATACAACTTCTAATGGTTCTTATAATACTGTAACCAGGCGAATGGAGTATCAGTAATTTGGCGGTAGGTTCTGTAGCTACTTTGACAATTGAAGTAGAAGCTATTGAAGCAGGTTCAACCTTAAATATTGCACAAGTGACTGACTCTGACCAAACAGATCCGGATTCGACACCAAATAACAGCAACCCGAATGAAGATGACCAAGACGAATCAAGTGTTACTATTAGCGAACCTAATACTCCATTGATTGATTTGGAATTGGATAAAGCAGCAAATAAAGCTTCTGTAAATGTAGGTGAAACATTTATTTACACCATTACAGTTACCAATGAAGGACCAGATGCTGCTACCGGAGTAGCTGTATTTGATAACTTGCCTACAAGCGTTCAGTTTGTCAGTGCAAGTGCAAATATGGGTACTTATAGTGAAGGTACTGATGTATGGAATATTGGAAACTTACCTGTAGGTGGAATTGCAACTTTAACTATTAATGTAAAAGCTACAACCCTGGTAATGTTAAAAACGTAGCTCAGGTATCTGCTGCTAACCAAGCTGATATTGATTCTACTCCAAGCAATGATAACGGCGACCAGAGTGAAGATGATGAAGATGCAGTGGAAGTAAATGTTATCAATCCGAATGCTGACTTATCATTGAATAAGTATTCAGTTACTAATGGTGGTTCTATACATATAGGTGACCAATTCACTTATTATATTGAAGTAACAAATAATGGACCTGCCAATGCTACAAATGTTACAGTATCAGAACAATTACCAAGTGGCGTAACGTATGTATCATACAATTCAAGTGCAGGTACTTATAATTTGTCAAATGGTAGTTGGAATATCGGTACAATTGCAAATGGACAAACAGCCACTTTGCAAATTACAGTAACAGCTACCGGAGCAGGTACAGTGACGAATATTGCACAAGTACAAAGTTCTGACCAAAACGACCCTGACAGCACACCGGGTAACAATAACCCGAATGAAGATGATCAGGAAGGTGACACTGTAGAAGTATTGCCAAACAATATTGACTTAACCTTAAATAAAGCTTCTAATACCAATGGAAGCGTTAACGTAGGTGATGCAGTAACATACTACATTGAAGTTAAAAATGAAAGCAATACCAACGCAACAGGTGTGATGGTGACAGATATATTGCCTGCCGGCTTAAGCTATCAATCGCATAATACGGCTAACGGCTCTTATGTTCCTGCCAGCGGTCTTTGGACTATCGGCAACTTGAATGCAGGTGCTACGGCTATGTTGAGTATTAATGTAACTGTAACAGGCGAAGGTACTATCACCAATATTGCAGAAGTAGCAGATGCTGACCAAACCGATACAGATTCTACTCCAAACAACGGTAATCCGAATGAAGATGACCAAGACAACGATGTAATTACGGTACAACCGCAAAATATTGACTTGGAATTGGATAAATACTCTTTGACTTCAGGTACTGTACAGGCAGGTCAACAATTCTCTTATTTCTTAGAGTTGAAAAATGAAGGACCTGCTACTGCAACAGGAGTGACAGTGATGGATAAATTGCCTTCTACCGTAAATTATGTAAGCTACAGCACCGCTAACGGAACTTATGATGCTGCGAGCGGAGTGTGGAATGTAGGTACTGTTCCGGCAGGTGCTACTATCTACTTGCAAATTGTGGTGACAGCAAACGGTACAGGTAATATTTACAATGTCGCTGAAGTAACTGCTGCTAATCAAACTGATATTGACTCTACACCGGGTAATAATAACCCGACAGAAGATGATTATCAGACCGATTATGTAGTAGTACCGACTACTGGTCAAGGTATTGACGTATCAGTTAATAAATATTGTTTGTTGAGTTCTAATGCTCAGGTAGGCGATGCTATAATTTATGTAGTAGAAGTAAGCAACCAAGGTCCACAAACCGCAACAGGTGTGGTATTATTGGATAAATTGCCAAGCAGCGTAACTTATACATCTGCAACAACTACAGTAGGTTCTTATGATGCAGTTACCGGTCTTTGGACTATCGGTAATGTACCTGCCGGAACTACTGTTACATTGAACATTAATGGTGTGGTAAATACCTATGGAACTATCGTTAATATGGCTGAAATTATTGCTCATAACGAAAATGATATAGATTCAACACCAAATAACAATGTGTTATCTGAAGATGATCAAGACGATGATATTATTGAGGTACAACAACCTAATAGTTCTATTGACCTTGAGTTGCAAAAATCATTGGCACTAAGCGGTAATACAGTTACTTTGAATAGTATTTTTAGTTATTCATTGAATATTAAAAACGAAGGACCTGATGCTGCTACGGGTGTAATTGTTCAAGATATTTTGCCTGCGGGTGTAGAATATCAAAGTTCTAACGGACAAGGCACTTATACATCTAACACTTCATTGTGGTTGGTAGGTGACTTGGCAGTCGGACAAACAAAATACATAACAATTACAGTAAAAGCAACATCTTTGGGTACAATTACTAATATGGCACAGGTAAATGCTGCAAATCAGCAAGACATTGACTCTACGCCAAATAATAGCAATGCTAACGAAGATGATCAAGACCAAGTAACAGTGAACGTAATTGAACCATTTACACCAACTGCTGACTTAGAATTGCAAAAAACAGCCAGTGTAACTTCAGTGAATGTAGGAGGAACGATTACTTATACTCTACAGCTTACAAATAAAGGACCAAATCCTGCTACCGGAGTACAAGTTAAAGATCAACTACCTGCAGGCTTGATGTTTGTTTCTGCTATCACAAGTGCAGGTACTTACAACAGCAATACTGGTATTTGGAGCATTAATAGTGTACCAGTAGGTCAAACAGTTACTTTGACTCTTACAACAACAGCACAAAACGAAGGCTCTATTAAAAACATTGCTGAAGTAGTGGCTTCTAACCAAGAAGATCCTGATTCAGATGTGAACAATAGTAATCCTTCGGAAGACGATATAGATGATGTAACAGTAAATGTAACACCTGCCAGCAATATAGCAGTCGATTTGGAATTGCAAAAACAAGTTTCTATTTCTACTGTGAATGTCGGACAGAACTTTACTTATACGATTACAGTCATCAACGAAGGTCCTAATGTTGCTACCAATGTACAGGTAAAAGATATATTGCCAAGTGGTGTACAATATGTGAGTCATATTGCTCCAGGTACTTATTCTGCTGCCAGTGGTATATGGAGCATCGGTACTATTGCAGTTAATGAAACAAAAGTATTGACTATTACAGTAACTGCTACCGGTAACGGAACAATTACTAATACAGCTGAAGTAGTTGGTTTAACTGAAAATGATATTGACTCTACACCAAATAATAATGTAACCAGCGAAGACGACCAAGATAGTGTAACAACTACTATTACAGGCGGCAACAATGGCAGCGATGATACCGACGGCGATGGTGATGGTGACGATACAGATCCGAACGACACGAACCCATGTATTTACAGCAACAACCAAGTACCTGCGAATGCAAGTGCATCTTGGAATGCGGCAGATTGCGATGGCGACGGCGTAACGAACGGAGATGAAACAACAGACGGCACAGATCCATTAGATGCTTGTGATTATGAAGCGAGCAGCATCACGTTGCCTGTAACAAGCACAGTAGATTGTAATGGCGGTGGCAGCGATGATACCGACGGCGATGGTGATGGTGACGACACAGATCCGAAACGACACGAACCCATGTATTTACAGCAACAACCAAGTACCTGCGAATGCAAGTGCATCTTGGAATGCGGCAGATTGCGATGGAGACGGTGTAACGAACGGAGATGAGACAACAGACGGCACAGATCCATTAGATGCTTGTGATTATGAATCAGGCAGCATCACGTTACCTGTAACAAGTACAGTAGATTGTAATGGCGGTGGCAGCGATGATACCGACGGCGATGGTGATGGTGACGACACAGATCCGAACGACACGAACCCATGTATTTACAGCAGCAGCCAAGTACCTGCGAATGCAAGTGCATCTTGGACTGCGTCAGATTGCGATGGAGACGGCGTAACGAACGGAGATGAGATAACAGACGGCACAGATCCATTAGATGCTTGTGATTATGAATCAGGCAGCATCACGTTACCTGTAACAAGCACAGTAGATTGTAATGGCGGTGGCAGCGATGATACCGACGGTGATGGTGATGATGACGACACAGATCCGAACGACACGAATCCATGTATTTACAGCAACAACCAAGTACCTGCGAATGCAAGTGCATCTTGGAATGCGGCAGATTGCGATGGCGACGGCGTAACGAACGGAGATGAAACAACAGACGGCACAGATCCATTAGATGCTTGTGATTATGAATCAGGCAGCATCACGTTACCTGTAACAAGTACAGTAGATTGTAATGGCGGTGGCAGCGATGATACCGACGGCGATGGTGATGGTGACGACACAGATCCGAACGACACGAACCCATGTATTTACAGCAGCAGCCAAGTACCTGCGAATGCAAGTGCATCTTGGACTGCGGCAGATTGCGATGGAGACGGTGTAACGAACGGAGATGAAACAACAGACGGCACAGATCCATTAGATGCTTGTGATTATGAAGCGAGCAGCATCACGTTGCCTGTAACAAGCACAGTAGATTGTAATGGTGACGGCGGTGATTGCACTAACACTCCGGTTTCATTATGCGCTGATGCCTTCAATATATTGGTTATCTGCCCTGAGTTCTGTGAATTTGATAACGAAGCCTATTCTATCACGCTTCTGACCAATTCAGCTTATCAATGCAGTATCCATATTTTAAGCGACTCTTGTGTACGCTATGTAGCTACACCTGGTTATGTAGGTATAGATACCTTGACTATCAAAGCGGTGGGCACTAGCGGTACAGAGGATATTATTACTTACTATGTCAATGTTGTAGAAGATTGTGAAGAATTTGATAATGAAAACCACAATCCTATTACTAGCAATGATAACGCTTCTACTCAGGGAGGTACATTAGTAACGATAGACATCTTAGGCAACGATGTAGATCCTGACGGTGATAACTTGACAATTTGCAATGTACAAGATCCGACACACGGAACAGTAAGTGTTGTAAATGGTGAAGTAGTATATACACCGGATAATGGATTCTCTGGTACAGAAACATTCAACTACACAATCTGTGACGGCAATGATGGAACGGCTACTGGTACTATCAGTGTAGCGGTAGATTGCCAAACCGAGTTTGACGAGTGTGTAGCACCGATGACACCTATTTATGTGAATGTTAATTTCTGCGGATTAAACTTACATATCGTAGATATTGAGTCTATCTATCCTTGCAGTATTGATATTATAGATGAAAATACATTCCGCTATATTGCTTTACCCGGCTATGTTGATTTGACAGAACACTTGACCGTAACTGCCATTGACAACAACGGAATGGAATATATTTACACAGTACACATGTATGTGGGTGAATGTGACGGTTCAGGCAAAAATGATTTCAACGAATTGCAAATGCCTGAATTGATGACACCGGATACAGATACCAATGGTTTCAATCTTGATGAATTGAACGGTTTAGATATTCAAGATGCACAAATAGCAGTATATAACGTAAACGGACAAATAGTTTATCAAAATGCTGCTTTCAACATCAACAATTTCAACCGTATTGCTTTCCTCAACGAAATGAATTTACCAAATGGTATCTATGTATATCAAATGTTGATAAATACTCGCGAACAGGGTACTATTCAACGCACCGGTTATCTGCCCGTTATAAAATAGTTCTTTCTAAGAAGGTTTAATACTTAGATATTGTTTATAAAGCCGCATACTGAAAAGTATGCGGCTTTTTTTATTTTTTGACAATGTCACATTATAGTTGCCGAAAACATTGTAAATTTACCTTTCATAAGTACAATATCTTTTTCTATGCAAGCTCGTAGTTCTTATATTCCTGTTCATAAAATACGTATTGTTACAGCGGCTTCTTTGTTTGATGGTCATGATGCTGCCATTAATATTATGCGGCGCATTATGCAAAGTTCGGGAGCAGAAATTATCCATCTCGGACACAATCGCTCGGTAGCTGAAATTGTTGATGCTGCTATTCAGGAAGATGTACAAGCCATTGCTATCACCTCTTATCAGGGAGGGCATGTGGAATATCTGAAATATATGTATGATTTGCTTCGCGAAAAAGGTGCGCCACATATTAAGATATTTGGCGGCGGCGGCGGTACTATTTTACCGCAGGAAATTGACGAACTACATGAATACGGCATTACACGCATCTACTCGCCTGACGATGGTAGGGCTTTGGGGCTACAGGGAATGATCAATGATGTATTGCGCCAGAGTGATTTTTTTATCGCCCCCGACCTCAAAGAAATAGCACCCAAACAACTCCACCCGCACAACAAACGAGCTATTGCCCGCCTCATTTCTGCCGCCGAAAATAGTGCCGATGAATATGAATCCGTACTGAACGAAGTACACCAGCGCGCTGCACAAAGTAAAGTCCCCGTATTGGGTATTACCGGAACGGGCGGTGCGGGAAAATCCAGCGTAGTGGACGAATTGGTGCGCCGTTTTTTGTTGGATTTTAGCGACAATAAAAATATAGCCATTATTTCTGTTGATCCTTCCAAACGCAAAACGGGCGGTGCGCTTTTAGGCGACCGTATCCGTATGAACTCCATACACCATTCGGCGGTGTATATGCGCTCGCTTGCCACACGCCAAAGCAATTTGGCATTATCCAAATATGTGGCAGATGCCATAGCTGTGTGCAAGGCAGCAGCTTTTGATTTGATTATCCTCGAAACATCGGGTATCGGGCAGAGCGACACCGAAATTATAGAACACAGCAATGTATCTTTATATGTAATGACCCCCGAATATGGGGCAGCAACACAGTTGGAGAAAATAGATATGCTGGATTTTGCCGACCTCATCGCCCTCAATAAATTTGATAAAAGAGGGGCCTTAGATGCCTTGCGCGATGTAAAAAAACAATATCAGCGCAACCACCAGTTGTGGGATCGGGATTTAGACACCTTACCTGTATTTGGCACGATTGCTTCACAATTCAATGATCCGGGTATCAATCGTTTATATGTGTCAATATTGGAAAAGATAAATGAAAAATGCGGTACAAATTTTAAAAGTAATTTGGTAGTGGAGGATAAAATATCTGAAAAGATTTATATCATTCCGCCGCAACGCACCCGTTATTTGGCAGAAATAGCCGAAAACAACCGTAATTACGACCAATGGGCAAAAAAACAAGCCGATATTGCCGAGCAATGGCAACATGTACAAGCGGCAGCTCATTTGTTGAAAAACGATGAAAAGTTGCAAAAAACTGCCCGACAGTTCAGCGAAGATTTGGACGGTACATGTAAGCGGGTTTTGGACAACTGGGAGCAATTATTAAAAAAATATCAGGACGATGAATTTATTTATCAGGTAAGAGATAAGGAAATTCGTGTAAAAACCTATCACGAAACGCTTTCACACAACAAAATTCCTAAAATTGCTGTTCCGGTATATCGCTCCTGGGGCGACCGCCTGCACTGGGTATTACAGGAAAATTTTCCCGGAGCATTTCCTTTTACGGCGGGCGTATTTGAATTTAAGCGTGAAGGCGAAGACCCCACGCGTATGTTTGCCGGCGAAGGCAACCCCGAACGCACCAACCGCCGCTTTCATTATCTGGCACAGGGACAGCCCGCCGCCCGCCTTTCCACTGCTTTTGACAGTGTAACGCTCTATGGCGAAGACCCCGACCACCGCCCCGACATTTACGGCAAAATCGGCAACAGTGGCGTATCGGTATGCTGCTTGGACGATGCCAAAAAACTATATGCCGGTTTTAATCTTTGCGACTCCAAAACATCGGTGTCTATGACCATCAATGGTCCGGCTTCTATCGTAGCTGCTTTTTTTATGAATGCCGCTATTGACCAACAATGCGAATTGTATATAAAAGAAAATAAATTGGAACATTTGGCAGCGGCAAAACTGAAAGAAAAATACGACGACAAAGGTTTGCCGCGACCGCAGTATCAACTCATTTCCGAAGAAGGGCAGCAGACTGATACCGTTTTAGGTTTATTGCTGCTCGGCATTACAGGCGATGAGGTGCTGCCTGCCGCCGTGTACAACGATATTAAAAACTACACCCTCAACCAAGTGCGCGGTACGGTACAGGCGGATATTTTAAAAGAAGACCAAGCCCAAAATACCTGTATTTTTAGTACTGAATTTTCGCTGCGACTAATGGGCGATATGCAGCAGTATTTCATTACTAAAAAAGTACGCAATTTTTATTCCGTTTCTATCAGTGGCTATCATATTGCCGAAGCGGGAGCTAATCCGATTTCGCAGTTGGCATTTACGCTGGCAAACGGTTTCACATTTGTGGAGTATTATCTCAGTCGCGGTATGCACATTGACGATTTTGCACCGAATTTATCGTTCTTTTTCAGCAATGGCATCGACCCCGAATATGCAGTAATTGGGAGAGTGGCGCGGCGGATATGGGCAAAAGCGATGAAACATAAATACAACGCCAACGAGCGCAGCCAAAAACTAAAATATCATATCCAAACATCGGGGCGCAGCCTGCACGCTCAGGAAATTGATTTCAACGACATACGCACCACGCTGCAAGCCCTGTATGCCATTTACGACAACTGCAACAGCCTCCACCAATGCCTACGACGAAGCCATCACCACACCCACCGAAGAAAGTGTGCGCCGCGCTGTAGCCATTCAACTAATTATCAACCGTGAGTTGGGGCTGGCGAAAAATGAAAACCCTTTGCAGGGAGCTTTTATTATTGAAACACTCACCGATTTGGTGGAGGAGGCAGTATTGCAGGAGTTTGAACGCATCGCCGAGCGCGGGGGCGTGTTGGGTGCAATGGAAACGATGTATCAGCGCAGCAAAATTCAGGAGGAGAGCCTATATTACGAAACCCTCAAACACAGTGGCGAGTACCCTATTGTGGGCGTAAATACTTTTTTGAGCAGCAAAGGCTCTCCCACCGTGATACCGCAAGAGGTGATACGCTCCACTACCCAAGAAAAAGAACTGCAAATACAGAGCCGCGATTTGGTGAAGCAGAGCAACACCGCCCGTAGCAATGCCGTTCTGCAACAATTACAAACGGCGGCTTTGCGCAACGAAAATGTATTTGAACAATTAATGGAAGCCGCCAAAATCTGCACTTTAGGACAACTCACACAAGCACTTTACGCAGTGGGCGGTCAGTACCGAAGAAATATGTAGTTATAAGCCATTATAAAAAGACATCATAGCAATGAATAGAATACTAATATTTTTTATTTTCATCAGCCCTATAGTTTTGTTTGGACAAAGGAAAGCAATTCCAATAAATGTTTCAATTTTTAATGAATCAACAGCTATCCCATTTACAAGGTTTGTAACAACACCGATTCACCCCGGACTTCAAGTGGGTACTGAATTTAATTATAAAGTAAAAGAACATTCCCGACTTTTTCAGACTGCAAATATTAGTTATTTCTAGCACAACTATCTGGCACAAGGCATTGGACTCAATACAGAATTGGGATATGAATACCGACTAAAATGTGGACTTGCTTTTTCAGGACTTTTGGGAGTGGGATATATGCACACATTTGCAACTGCCGAAGAATTTACATTTACAAACGGACAATATGTTAAGAAAGTCGATAAAGGAAACGCAAGATTATATCCTTCATTTTTCTTAGATATTGGCTACTATCTTAAAAAGGCAGATGAAAGCAGTCCTAAAATATTCATCCGTTATCAAGCTTGGGCAGAATATCCCTATTCTCCTGATTTTATACCTGTTATGACACATATCAACCTCCACGTTGGTGCTAAATTTTTCATCAATACTAAGACTAAGAAAAATGAATAAAATACTATATTTCATTCTTGCCTTATTTATCCTAAACTCTTGTCATAAAGGCGAAGATATAAATCCTTCATTTTATAACTGCGATTTCAATTTTGCGGACAGCAGTGCCACAAATCCCAACAACAGTAAATATCAGTCATTAATAAATGATATGACTTCAAGCGGTGTTGTTGGAGTTACAATGTCGGTTTATCATACTCAAACAGGTATCTGGATTGGTGCAAGCGGAAAAGCAGATTTGCACAATAATATAGATATGCAACCTTGTAATATCAGTCGAGTGGGTTCAACAGTAAAAATGTTTACTGCGACCACAGTATTGAAACTTGCGGAAGAGGGAAAGCTACATTTAGATGACAAAATATCATCCTATTTACAAGGCGATGTAATTAATAAAATTGAAAATGCAGACAAGGCAACTATCAGGCAACTACTTCAACATTCAAGCGGCATTTATAACTACATTCAAAATTTGAAATTCCAAACTGC
Source organism: Sphingobacteriales bacterium (assembly GCA_016711285.1). Taxonomy (NCBI): domain Bacteria; kingdom Pseudomonadati; phylum Bacteroidota; class Sphingobacteriia; order Sphingobacteriales; species Sphingobacteriales bacterium. Next base: position 107,821 of record JADJTG010000016.1, on the reverse strand, counting down.
TTCCCTCAATGACTTTATCAGAGAATGGAAACCCAATGACCTATTAAAGTATGCCTACAATCAAAAGGCTTATTTTCAGCCTGGTGATGATGTGCGATACTCAAATACTGGTTACATAATGCTCGGAATGCTGATTGAAAAAATTGAAGGGAAGCCATTTTATAAAGTCTTTGAAGATAAAATATTCAACCCACTTGGTTTAACTATGACAAAATTTGCAGCTGAAGACCCTATTCCTTCTGGAATTGTAAGAGGTTATATAGATATGTATAGTAATTTACAAGTTGTAGAAAGCACCTATTTTAGTGGCTGGGATTACTTCACGGCAGACGGTGGATTAATTTCAAATCCATACGATATGAATGTTTTTTTCAGAGCATTAATGAGTGGACAAATTATTAACTCAAACTCATTGAATCAAATGTTTGCTTGGAAAACACCAAAAGAGCTAGACAATGATTTTTTTCCTATTTCGTATGGTTTAGGAATTTTCAAAATTGAAACAGATAAAGGAGTTGCTTATATGCATAGTGGTGATGCAGTTGGTTATTATGCAAATATGCTTTATTTCCCAGACGACAGCACTACAATCGTTTACGCTGTAAACAGCAACTACGGAAAGATTGACCAATTCTTCTCAACAAAAGAAGCAATGGAAAAAATAATAAATGAAGCGAAATAAACAAAGCAGTATAATTGAAAAAATTAGCAATACGAAAAATGAGTATCTTAAAAATGCCCTGAACTATCGCATAATTATCAGGTATAATATTTTTTTGACAGATGCGTTAATAGGTAAATTTTATAGAATATGTTGCAAAATTACTTGCTTCCTTTTATTATTCTATGTTGCCTGAATTTTGTTTCCTGCCAATGGAAGTCGTATGATTTACCGACTACCACTCCCTCTTTACCGCTCACGCCCTATTTGCAGGCGGGTAAGTATGGTTATATGGACGCTTCGGGACGCTTGTACATCGCTGCTCAATACGATGAAGTGAAGCTCTTTGATAAAAATGGCGTAGCTGCTGTGCGCAAAGGCGAACAATGGTGGCTGCTCACCTGCTGGGGCAAAGAACTATTTCCTGTTAGTTCGTCGGCATCACAAAATAAAGATTCAGGGCATCTCGGTCAAATTGACGACCTACCGCCTTTTTTTATATATTACCTCGAAAATAAACCGCACATTTATGCGCGTTTTCATTTGGTAAATGTACGCAAAGGCTCTTTTACTCCGGTATATCAATACATTGCTCCTGCCTACGCAATACGTTCTGGTATTTATCACCCTTTTACACCTTATAAAATGTATGAAGACATATTGGTATTGCGAAAAGACAGCATACACCAGGACCTGCTTAATCAGGATTTTGAAGTAGTGCTCGCAGATGTAACACATATAGATTCTTTAGAAAAAAATGTATTATCTCTGCGAAAAGACGGCATACTCTGTTTATTTGATATACCCACCCGCACTACATTGCCCCTTCCGTACCAGAAAATAACCTATTTACAACCAGGCATTTACTGTGCAAGCACCCAAGCAACGCCGCAACTCGCCGATTTTTGGGACTTAACGGCTTTCACAACATATATAGATGATGATTTTCCGCATTGTAAAAGGATCATCAATCGCAAGGGCGAAATATTGTTGGACAGTTTGTATTACAAATATATCTATCCTTTCGGAGCGCGTTATTTTCAGGGAAAAAATGCCGCAGGACAGGTAGAAATATTTGATATACAAGGAAATATCATCAATTGTGAAACATTCACAGATATTATATATAATAATTACGATGACAGCATAAAAAACTCGACAACTTTTACGGCTGTTTTACCCAACAAAAAATATATACTTATCAACGAAAAAACCGAACGTTTGCTGCCCGATGAGTTCGACAGATTGGAATTTGATGATCAAAACGCCTATTATACCTGTCAGAAAGGCAAAACAGTTTGTTTATTAAACAGCGATTTGACAGAAATTGTAAGCTATTCATCTGATGAAAATATACAACCTTATTTTCAAAATGACGTGATGTCAAAGGATTATTTTATTATTACAGAAAAAGGTAAGAAAGGATTGATAGATTGCAACGGTATTGTACGCATTCCTCCTGTATATAAAGACGTAGCATTCTTTTTTCAAAGCAATGCTTGTTTATATATAACTTGTCTAAGTAACAAAGACAGGTACGGAATATGGAGCAATGATACCGTAAGAAATTTAGATACTGTTTATACTGCTATCTATTTATATCAACATCAGGGAGAGGAATATTTTTTGGTAAGCAGTCAGTTGGAAGAACCCTTGTTGTATGAATGGAGAATAGCGAAGAATAATAAAACATTAATGGAACGGCAAAGCGAAAATTTGTCAAAATCCTTTAAAAAAGCACCTTATTTTCAATCGGGAGTAAGTATTGCCCCTTATTACGACATTTTGGAATATTTTGACGAAGGATATTTTGTTGCACAACCCCGCCCCGACCAAACACAAGAATACCTGATTTTAGATAAAAAAGGAAATATCGTTTTTCAATTTGACACACAATGGAAAAACATCAAAATAGTCGAAACCTCCACTTGTGATAGCGGCGACTCCACATTTATTGCCCAACGCTACGATCCTCTTACCCAACAATATAAAACCTATTGGATAGATGAAAGAGGAAAAATACTTTTAGAAGGAGGAGGCTATGATGAAATACATACCATATCTATCAGCGAAGAACCCTTTGATGAGGAGCATATTATTTTGAGAGGGATAAATAAGCAGCCCGATGGCAATATCATCAACGATTGGATAAATTGTAAGGGAGCAGTTTTATTTAGCAATCAATATAGGGATATGAAAGAATTGCCGTCTTACTCACAAGTAGCATTGATAAAAGGAAAAGAAGCCAAATACATCGGATATAAAACGCTCGCATCATTTAAAACCATACACGAAATAGATATATTGGATAGCAAAGGCAAAATTCTGTGGGATACCGAGTATCATCGGATAGAGGGAGTATATCATGGAAAATATTGGGTGGTGAGCAAAGGCGGTTTCTGGGGGCTTGCCGACGAAAACGGGAAGCTAATAATTCCTCTTAACTACACCTATTTGGAAAATGCAAATAATTCAAATTTGTGGTATGCTAGTTCTTATCCCGAAAAGGCAAGATATTTGCTCAATCAATATGGCGAAATAATTATGAAAAACTGGACAGAAACACCCTATATACATACTATATCCGAAAAATATGTGGCGGTATCAATAGCAGGAAAATCATTGATATTTAATCAGGAAGGAAAATGCGTAAAAGAAATTAAAGGCACAGAAATTCATAATCCGCACCTACAAGACGAAGCAGCAGAGAATGGAGGTCATTTGAAATTTAAAGATGAAAATAATAAAATATTTTACATCAACAAAACCACTTTGCAAGAATACAGAGATACATCATTTTGATTCTTTAACGAAAATATCCTTTAATTCACCCGTCTTTTCAATTTTTTACACATTTGAATTTTTTTTTTCATTGTTTGTAACTTTTAGGGCGGCGGCGGCGTAATAGCTTACAAATGACACCGCATCAATACAATGAATGTGTCGAGCTGTATGCCGACAAATTGTTTCGTTTCGCACTGAAAACGCTGCGCAACGAAGCCGATGCCGATGATGTGGTGCAAATAACTTTTGAAAAAGTATGGCTCACGCACGAGAGCGTCATTTTTGAGCAAGCCAAAAACTATTTTTTCAAAGTAGCCTATCACGCCATGATGGATATGTTTCGGCGCAAACGCCCTTTGGTGCCATTGGATCAAATACCCGAAACTGCCCAACTCTCCGAAGCCGAGCCTTTGCATCATCTTCAGGATTTATTGGAAAAATCATTACAGCAACTGCCGCCTTTGTATCAGTCGTTGGTATTGCTGCGCGACTATGAGGGTTACTCTTACGAAGAAATTGCTCAGATTGCCCAACTCAGCGACAGCCAGGTGAAGGTATATTTGTTCCGCGCCCGCCGACATCTCAAACAACACATTGTAGCATCGGAGCAAATTCGTCATTCTTAAAAAAATAAATTAATCATAAAAAAAAGCAACGATATGTCCGCACAAGAGATAGAACAACAATTAGTCGCTTACATAGACGGCGAATTGAGCGAGCAGGAGGAGCAGCGTTTATTGCTTTTTTTGCAAAAAAATCCGAATTATCGCCTTGTATTGGAGCAATACCGCACCACCCGTCTGCAAGCCGATACTTCATTGCGCTACACACGCAAAGACACATTGCGCCGCGTTGTGCCGTCAGCAGCCGCCGAAGCACCGCCGCCTGCTCCGCGAGCCGCCGCCGCCCACCGCCGTATTTTGCCGTTGTGGGCGTGGATAGGAGGGGGCTTGAGTACGGGCATTGCCGCCGCTTGGCTGCTGCTGGCGATGGTGCAACCCCGTTTTTTTGATGAACAGCCCGCACGGGCGGAAAATGGAGCAAATAAAAGGTCTGTTACTACTGCAATTGCCGCACCGGAAAAAGAAAAAACCGCCGGAACACAGTCCGTCAGTCAGCAAAAAGACGATGAAGCTGTTGCTGAAATACCGCCTTCTGCTGCCTTGTCTATCGCTGAACGCCGTACAAACAAAAAAGCGGATAATAATGATATAAATGATATAACAATTACACAAAATAACAATCCACTGCCACAGAGTGTTGCTCCTGCTTTTATTGTGTCGTCTGCTGCTGTTTCAACGCTTGCCGCCGCCGCTACTACAAGACCCGCCCTACCCGAACTGAACACCGTAGAGCCGCTTGCCATTGCCGCACTCGCATCTGTGGAGCCGCACCTGCGCAACGATTTGCTAAAACCTAAAAAAGTGGCGACTTTGGATACAGAAACAGAACAACAGAGTTATCCCGATTTTCGGAAAGGGGTGAGTGGGGTGATATTAGCAAAGCTCAATGAAGCCTTAGTGCCCACCGCCGTAGCCGAAAAATGGTCGCAGCATTTACCGCAAAATGAACAACTGACAGTATCTATACAAACAAAAAATTCAATTATTCAATACTTTATTAATAAGAAAAATTAACAAAAAAATGAAAACTTACCTTCGTGTTTTGTTGTGCGCGCTTTGCTTGAGCAGTCTGCCTGCTATAATCCTGCAAGCTCAAACCGACTCTGAAAACCCCCAAAAACCCGTCAAACTCCACATTACCGAAAACGGCGATACTGTTCGTTTGAATATTGACGACAACGGTGTGGATATTTCCATTCAGGTAAAAGACAAGAAAGGAATAGCCTCTGCCATTGGCGATACCATAGAAAAAATCATAGAATCGGAGATAGAAGAAGAAATAAATGAAACAGAGGAGGAAATACACGAACACAACTATCATAAAGATATTGTAATAGAAGAAGAAAAAGATTTTTCAGATGAAGGTGCTTTGAAATCTTTATTCAAAAACAAAAAGAAAAAAAACCTAAAAACACGCTTTTTGTTGCTTGATTTGGGCTGGAACGGATTGTTGTATGACGGAAAATTGGATTTACCTGTATTGGAAAACGGCACAACGATGGAGTTAAAAGCCAAATCTGTTGAAGCCAATTTGCACCTGATTCAGCAACGCCTGAATTTAATCCAGCACAAATTATTTTTGAAATACGGTTTGACCTACGGCTTTAACAATTATCGCTTTGAAAAAAATATCTGGTTGCAAGACAGCCCCACCGCTTCGGTATCGCAGGTAGAAGTAATCGCGTTACCAAGTCGCGAAGACGGTTACAAAAAAGTAAAACTCACAACTTCTACTTTATATGTGCCTTTAATGCTGAGTTTTGAAAGTAATGCTTACAAAAAAGGTAAATCTTTTAATTTGGGTGTTGGCGGCTATATGGGTATCGTAACGGGCGGACATTTGAAATACAAAACCGGCAACAACGAAAAACACAAAGAAGAAGACGGCTTACACCTCAACCGTTTGAGCTATGGATTGTTGGGCGAAATTGGCTATGGCAGAATGTTTAATTTTTATGCAAAATATGCTCTTACCGAATTATTCAAAGAAAGTGAACGCCCTGCTACTATGGAATACTATCCCATTTCGGTAGGATTGAATATTATCGGATTTTAGAAATTGCAATGTTTTTTTATCGTATTTATTTTTTTTAAAATAAAAGTTTTCTCATAAAATAAGTTGTTAAGTGTAGTTGCCGTCCAAGCCGAACAGCGTGGGCGGCAGCTTTTTTTATTTATGTGGCCGGAGCGCGATGCCAAAGGCGAGCCTTGCTCATATAAAGCGGCGACTCAAAATTGTTGCGATATAATTGTCCGGTACCCAAACCCTGCGGCAGAGGATTATTGAGTGTAAACGTCCATTGAGCCAACGCATTTAAGCCCACATTGCCTTCCAACGCCGAAGTTACCCACCAAGCAATATTGCGCTCCTTTGCCCACTGTATCCATTGTTCCGTTGCTGCCCAACCGCCCAAAAAGGTGGGCTTGAGAACGATATACTGCGGCTGTATTTCATCTAAAAGCTGTTGTTGCTCGGCAGACGACGACACGCCGATGAGTTCTTCGTCCAAAGCCACCGCCAAAGACGAATTGCGGCACAAATCAGCCATAGCACGCCAATTTTTGGGTGCAATGGGCTGCTCGATGGAATGAATATCCAAATCCGCCAATTGCTCCAAATGGTAAATAGCGGCGCAAGGGCTGAAAGCACCGTTGGCATCTACGCGAATTTCCAATTGTTCTTTCGGAAAACGGCGGCGCACCTTTTGCAGCACCTCCAACTCATCGGCGAAGCGGAGTGCGCCCACTTTCATTTTGAGGCAAGTGTAGCCCTGCTGCAATTTTTCTTCTATTTGTACTTGTAAATAAGGAATATCGCCCATCCAAATGAGTCCGTTGATAGCGATACCCGCCCGATTTTCGGTAAAAGGCGAAGGAAAATACAAAGCCCTGCCGCCGTTTTGCACATCGCGCAGAGCACTTTCCAAAGCGAAGCGAAGGGCGGGAAAATCCGTTAAACGCTCGTGCAATTGCGGCAGATAATCGTTGATGTGGTCGCAGACTTCGGCAATTTTGTTTTCAAAGCCGGCGTGTGCATCTATGCTCAAACCAATGAGGGGGGCGGCTTCTCCACAGCCCCAAATTTGCGGTTGATGGCGGTGTTGGAGGTGCAGCAGCCAAGTGTCTTTGTGCTCCAAATAGCCACGCGAAGTACCGGCGGGGCGCAGCAACTCAAGGCGGTGGCGTTGGTAGCGAGCAATGAAGGGCATAGGGGCAACGATGTTGTTGTTGAAAAGTACAAAGATACAAAGGTATCTTCATCGAAGAACGAATTACTCCCATTTGGTTAATATTTTATAATTTTGTGTTATGGGCTATAGTAGAACAAAATTTGAACAAAGAGGATTTGACGTAAAAGAATACCAGAAGTATTATCATCGTCATTAAATAGAATACATACGCAGGAAATTGCGTTGCGTTTTTCTGTATAATCAAGGGAAAGAATTTAAAGAAATCCCTTTGGAATTGAAGGTACATTGGCAAAGTGTGCGTAAATATATCAATGAGTATATTATGGGCGGCTTTGAGCAATTATGCAAGCGGGTTGAGCGAAAACAACCCAGCCAACTAAGCGAGTTTCAAATGTCTGATTTTAAGGAAGTTGTTTTAAATAAACGTCCCTCGGAGGTAGGTTTAAAGGGGAATATTTGGACAGGCAACGAAATGAAAGCCTACCTGAAAGCCACCTATGGAGTAGTTTATAAATCAGGCATTTATGACTTATTGGAACGCTTAAATCTGAGCCACCAGAAAGCCCATTTTGATTATGGCAATGCCGATAAAGACAAACAAAAGCCTTTGTTACAGACTTAAAAGAGCAACTTTTGGTAGCTGATGATACCACCGCCGTTTTGATGTACGACGAGTTTTCGATAAGTGAAAGACCCACCTCCTATTACGGCTGGGCAGAGAAAAACACGCGTCCTTTGGTGGTTACCAATGAAAAAAACGTTCAAGACTAAACGGATTCTTAGCCATTGACCTTTTTGATGCGGATTGTTTGTTCCAAGCCAACCAAGTAGCCAAAGCCGAGCAAGTAGCTCAATATTTTGCCGATTTATCACTTATTTATCAAAATAAAGGGATTAAAAAAGTAGTTGCTTATAAAAAGATGGATTGCGATGTGGTGTACTGTAGTGATGCAGAAAAAATATTGCAAAAACAAAATACTTGTTTTCACCCTCTGCCCCTACAAGGAATCAGCTGAGGCAAAAGTTAAAGAAATTATTTTTTACAACGGCGGTGCAACAGGATATGTCATTTCCAAAAACTGTGATTGTTTGTAATTTTCTACCAATAAAAACAATACAATGTACTACTTATTAAAATTTTTGTTGCTTTATCTGCTGCTTTTTGTGCCACCGCCCCTGCACGCCCAAGTAGAAGCCGATTATGCCAGCAACTATGACCCCAATGTACCCGAAGAATTTGAAGGAAATTTTTGGGAGGAGATGAAACATGTTTTCTCTGGTTCTTCAACAGTTTCTGAAGGTAGAGAACTTATTTACTTACCTATTTATTTAGATGCCGATCCGGAATTGGCATATTGCCTCAGCAAAAACAAGAGCAATTTCGGCACTATCCAATATAAATACAGTGCTGCATTTAATACAGAAAATTATGTTCTCAATCGCAGCAGCCTCATTTTTCAACATATTGATTGGGATAATTTTTATTTCATTCATTTTGATTTTTATGTAGGGGGCTTGTACGATACGCTCCTATTTGCCGACAAGCAAAACATTGCTCTGCATAAGGTAGTTAACGGCGACACCACGCTGTTGCAATCGCTCAGTTGGGCATATAAAGAAGATATTTGGTACGATATAGAACTGCAACGCAGTTGCGACTGGGGTATCCGCCTGACCTTCGATGGCGAAGAACTCCTCTATGTAGCAGACAGCTCGCTGCGCGAAGCGGGTGCTTTCGGATTTAGTGCGCAAGGAGAACATCTTTATAATGTAGAGATAGACTCCATCTCTTACGAAAATGTATTTGAATACACCGACCCGCAGCATTGGCGCGTTTGCAGCGATTCTGTGGTGCGCATCGGCAATCGGAGCTACACCGAAAGCGGCATCTACTACGATACCCTGCGCTTGGCTACCGCTTGCGACCGCATCACCGCCTATCACCTTACTTTTGAGCCTTGCGGGGGGCATTTTCTGCCTACGGGTTTTTCGCCCAACGGCGATGGCTACAACGACACCTTCGGCACACTGTTCAAGGCGAGCCTGAGCGAGTGGATAAGCCAATACCATTTGGCGATATACAACCGCTATGGCGAAAAAGTATTTGAAAGCAGCGACCCCGCCGCCGTTTGGGACGGCACTTATGGAGGCAAGCCGCAACCGGTGGGTGTATATGTATATCGTATCAGCTATCGCTTGGAGGGCAGCACTGCAAATCCGAATATTCAAGACGGCGGCAATGTCACCTTATTGCGCTGATAATAATATGAATTTTTTTAATTAATTTATTATATTTTACAATTTTAACCCCCCATATTCAAAACACCATGAAACACACTCTACTATATTTCTGTTTTTTTGTTGTCGGTCTGTATTTTCAGCAGCACGCATCGGCTCAAACCCTCAAAAGTTTTTGTTTGAAAGTATAGCAGTAAAAACAAAAATCGTTCATAAAAAGCCGTTAAAATCATTTTTAGCGGTTTTTATGATTTTAAGTAGAATCGCAGCAATTTTGCCAAATTTGGAACAAAACTGTCATTTTTGCAGTTCTCTTTATTAAAGAACAGTCGTTTTGTCGCTATTTTGGGGGCGGTATGTATTTTGATATATGTTTGATGATAGATTCAATCAATAACTAAAAAATCAACTCCTCAATATATATGAACCTCAATAAATTCACCATTAAAGCACAAGAAGCCATAGCTGCTGCACAGTCTTTGGCTTTTAATCTTCAACATTCCAGCATAGAAGTGGCACATATCGCTAAAGCTCTTTTAGATGAAGATGAAGCGGTATTGGCGTATATTTTCAAAAAAGTGGGCATCAACGCCGCCCGCATCAACGAAATCATCGGCAAACAATTAGAGTCTGTTCCGCGTGTGCAGGGAGGCACTCAACAATATTTATCCAACGCCGCCAATCGCGCTTTGCTGCAAGCCCAGCAAATCGCCAAAACAATGGGCGACGAGTTTGTGAGTGTAGAGCATTTGCTGCTGGCTATTTTGGAGAGCGATGACCCCGTGTCGCGTTTGCTCAAAGATGCCGGATTAAGCACCGCCGCCGTTCAGAAAGCCATTGCCGAACTGCGAAAAGGCGAAAAAGTGAGCGATGCCAACGCCGAAAACCGCTACCAAACCTTAGAAAAATACGCCCGCAACCTCAACGACCTCGCCCGTAGCGGCAAGCTCGACCCCGTCATCGGGCGCGATGAAGAAATACGCCGTGTGCTCCATATTCTGAGCCGCCGCACCAAAAACAATCCCATTTTGGTCGGTGAACCGGGTGTAGGAAAAACCGCCATTGCCGAAGGCATCGCCCACCGCATTGTCACCGGCGATGTACCCGAAAACCTGAAAACCAAAAGCATCTTTGCCTTAGATATGGGCGCACTGATGGCAGGCGCAAAATATCGCGGCGATTTTGAAGAACGCCTCAAAGGAGTGGTCAAAGAAATTACTGCCTCCGAGGGCGAATTTATTTTGTTTATTGATGAAATTCATACACTGGTGGGCGCAGGTGCTGCCGAAGGTGCTATGGATGCCGCCAATATCCTCAAACCCGCTCTGGCACGCGGCGACTTGCGTGCTATCGGTGCTACTACATTGGACGAGTATCAAAAATATATAGAAAAAGATAAAGCCTTAGAACGCCGTTTTCAAAAGGTTATCATTGATGAGCCTACCGTTGAAGATGCCATTTCTATTTTGCGTGGGCTGAAAGAACGCTACGAAAACCACCACAAAGTGCGCATCAAAGACGAAGCCATCATCGCTGCCGTAGAACTCAGCGACCGCTACATCAGCGACCGCCAACTGCCCGATAAAGCCATTGACCTCATTGATGAAGCTGCCGCCAAACTCCGTTTGGAGATGAACTCCGTACCCGAAGAATTGGACGAACTCAACCGCAAAATTACACAGTTGGAAATTGAGCGCGAAGCCCTCAAACGCGAAAACAATGACGAAAAAGTGGAGCGCATCGCTGCCCAAATTGCCGACCTGAGCGAAAAACGAGATACTTTTTTGGCAAAATGGAAAGCCGAGCGCGAAATTATAGAAGCCATACAAGCCGAAAAAAGAAAAATAGAAGATTATAAATTTCAAGCCGAACAATTGGAGCGCGAAGGTAACTACGGACGTGTGGCGGAATTGCGCTACGGGCGCATCAAAGAAGCCGAAAACAAAGTGGTGGAACTGCAAGATCAATTGGCAGACGAAGAAAATCAGCGGTTGGTAAAAGAAGAAGTAAATGCCGAAAACATCGCCGAAATTGTCGCCAAATGGACACATATTCCGGTGACGCGCATGTTGCAGAGCGAGCGCGAAAAATTATTGACACTCGAAGCCGAATTGCACAAGCGCGTGGTGGGGCAAGATGCCGCCATTAGTGCCGTATCCGATGCCATTCGCCGCAGCCGCGCCGGTTTGCAAGACCCCCGCAAACCCATCGGTTCGTTTATATTTTTAGGCTCTACCGGTGTAGGAAAAACCGAACTCGCCAAGGCTTTGGCAGAATTTCTGTTCAACGACGAGCAAGCATTGATACGGATTGATATGAGCGAATATCAGGAAAAACACAGCGTATCGCGCTTGGTGGGTGCGCCTCCGGGCTATGTAGGCTACGATGAGGGCGGGCAACTCACCGAAGCCGTGCGCCGCAAACCCTATTCGGTGGTGCTGCTTGACGAAATAGAAAAAGCCCACCCCGATACCTTCAATGTATTGTTGCAGGTACTCGATGATGGCAGACTCACCGACAACAAAGGGCGCACCGTCAATTTTAAAAACACCATTATCATTATGACCTCCAACTTAGGAGCACATTTGATACAGGAAAATTTTTCAAAAATTGATGAAGAAAAAGATAATTTGGCGGCTATCGTAGAAAGCACCCGAGTAGAAGTGATGGAATTGCTCAAAAAATCTATACGCCCCGAATTTTTGAACCGTATTGATGAAATACTGATGTTTCAGCCCTTATTGCGCAGCGAAATGCAGCAAATAGTAGCTATACAAATGCAAGGTTTGAAAAAAATAATGTTACAAAATGGATTAAACCTCCATTACACACCCGAAGTCATAACGTGGTTGGCACAATACGGCTACGACCCCCAATTCGGCGCACGCCCCCTCAAAAGGCTCATACAAAAAGAAATTGTCAATGTATTGTCTAAAAAAATCATTGGCGGCGAATTTGGCAAAAATACCCGCATTGTAATTGATATACAACAAGATGAACTGATATTCAAGAGCGAAGAGGCATAAATGGGGTGCAATGAAAGCAGCGTGTAAAATAAATATCATAAAACTAATAGTTTGATAGCTCTTAATTTCTTTAAAATATGCTGTATCCTACACTTACAGATATGGAAGTATAAAAAATGTTAAAAAGAAATGAAATACAACTAAAATATTAGTTCTTTCGGTTCAATTAAAAATAATATTGTAATATTGCATCATAATTTTAAAACAACATTATATCAATTTTTTAAGACATGAAAAAAGTTATCGGCATTTTCTCTTTCATCTTATTGATGAGCGCAACTGCTATGGCACAGGAAAATCAGGCAGTACCTACTCCTGCACTTCCGGTTCCCGTAAAAATTACTCCTGAGCCGGCAACTCCCGCCGAAGCAGGACCTACCACCACCATTGAATTTGAAGAAACCGAATTTGATTTCGGCACTATTCAGCAAGGGGATAAGGTAGAGCACGTTTTTAAATTTAAAAACACAGGCACTGAGCCTTTGATTATTTCACAAGCCAAAGGTTCTTGCGGTTGCACAATTCCTGAATATTCCAAAGAGCCTATCGCTCCGGGAGAAAGCAGCATCGTGAAAGTGATTTTCAACAGTGCCGGCAAACGCGGTATGCAAACTAAACCCGTTACTATCACTGCCAACACAAACCCCGCACAAACCCGTGTTACATTGAAAGGCAACGTTGATGTAAAAGAAGAACCCACTGCTCCTTCAGCTGTAGGCTCTCCGGTAATTGCACCCGTACCTGCCGGCAGCGGTGACCACAACCACCCACACTAATTATTTAGTACTAAAATTTGTTTTTTTTAGAGAAGCTCCCCTTAAAAAGATAAGGGGAGCTTCTTTATTTTTATGAAAGAAAAAATAAAAATATTACTTTTTCTCAAATAAATTATTATCTTTGCCGCCAAATTATAAGCATTTTTTTTATTGACGCTCTATTTATTTTATACAAAACGATGAGTTTGACGAAAGCAAAAACACAGGAAATTTTTAAAACGTATGGCGGTACAGCAGAGAATACCGGTTCTATAGAAGGACAAATTGCGCTGTTTACCGAGCGTATCAACCACATCACCGCCCACTTACAAGTGCGCCCAAAAGATAAAAACAGCCGCCGTTCGCTGATAAAATTAGTAGGAAAACGCCGCGATTTGCTCAATTATCTGACGAAAAAAGACATTACGCTCTATCGTTCGTTGATTGAGAAATTAGGATTAAGAAAATAATACTTTTCACTTCCCTGTCGGAAGCGTTTTTTTATCGTATTTACATTTATTTTTTTTATCAGGAGGAATATAAGAAAACATGACGCTTATATTCCTCTATTTTTATTATTTTTAGTTATTTCTAATTTTTATGAATTTACAAGCCGTTTCCAGCAGCGTTGATATAGGCGATGGGCTGACTGTGACCCTCGAAACCGGTAAAATGGCGCGCCAAGCTGATGGAGCCGTTGTGCTGACCGTAGGCAAAACCGTTATTTTAGCCACAGTGGTATCTGCTCAAAAACCCCGCGAAGGTGTAGGGTTCTTTCCGCTTTCGGTGGATTATCAGGAAAAATTTGCAGCCGCCGGTCGTATTCCGGGAGGTTTTCATAAACGCGAAACCAAGCTCTCCGACTACGAAGTGCTTATTTCGAGATTGGTAGATCGTGCGCTGCGCCCGCTTTTTCCCGAAGGCTATGTCAACGATACCCAAATTCTTATCAGCCTTCTTTCTTCCGACCCCACCATTTTGCCCGACTCTTATGCAGCTTTGGCTGCATCGGCAGCTTTGGCAGTGTCGGATATTCCGTTCCCACACCTTATTTCTGAGGTGCGCGTGGCGCGTATCAATGGCAAATTTGTTATCAATCCGTTGCGTGCGGATATGGAAAACGCCGATATTGATATTATTTTGGCAGCCAGCTACGACAATATTATGATGGTAGAGGGCGAAGCCAAAGAATGTTCGGAAGAAGACTTACTCGAAGCTATTAAAACAGGACACGCTGCTATCCGCCAACATATCGATGCCCAGCACGAATTGGTACGCAAAGCAGGTGCAAAAGAAAAAAGAACAGTGGCAACGGCGGCAGTGAACGAAGAGCTCAAAACAAAGGTAGAGGCATTTTTGCAACCTAAAATTGCCGAAGTCGCCAAAGCCGCTTTGAGCAAGCAAGACCGCAAAGCGCGTTTTTCAATTATAAAAGAAGAATTAGGAGCATTTTTGGGCGAAGAAGCTACGGATGAAGATAAAGCCTTTGCTGCAAAAGTGTATGAAGATACCGAATATAGTGTTGTGCGCGAAACTGTTTTGAGCGACCGTATTCGCTTGGACGGCAGAAAATTGGACGAAATCCGCCCCATTGTTGCCGAAACCAGCATATTGCCTATGCCGCACGGCAGCGCACTCTTTACGCGCGGCGAAACACAATCGCTCACTACCGTTACTTTGGGCACGCCCGATGATGAACTGATGCTTGACAAAGCAGGAGGTATTGAATACAAGCAGTTTATTTTACACTACAATTTTCCGCCTTTCTCTACCGGAGAAGTAAAACCTATGCGTGCACCCGGACGACGCGAAGTAGGACACGGTAATTTGGCGTTGCGTTCTCTCAAACAAGTGCTGCCTTCTGAGTTGGAAAATCCTTATACAGTGCGCGTGGTGTCGGATATTCTGGAGTCAAATGGCTCTTCTTCGATGGCTACCGTATGCGCCGGCTCTTTGGCACTCATGGACGCAGGCGTAAAAATAAAAGCTGCCGTTTCAGGTATTGCGATGGGTATGATCAGTGACCCGCAAGACCCCAAACGCTATGCTATTTTGTCGGATATTTTGGGAGATGAAGACCATTTGGGCGATATGGATTTTAAAGTAACCGGCACAGAAAAAGGCATTTGCGGCTGTCAGATGGATATTAAAATTGACGGTTTGTCTTTTGAAACCCTCTACGAAGCCCTCTTGCAAGCAAAAAAAGGGAGATTACACATTTTGGGTAAAATGAATGAAGCACTCGAAAGCCCGCGTGCCGACTACAAACCACACGCCCCGCGTATTGAAACGGTTTTGATACCGCGCGAATTTATTGGTCAAATCATAGGACCCGGCGGAAAACATATTCAGGAGTTGCAGCGCACCACCGGCACAAGTATCAATATTGAAGAAGTAGGCGAACAGGGCAAAGTAACCATCGCTTCTGCCAACCGCGAAGGTTTGGATACTGCTATGGGGCGCATTCGTGCCATAGCTGCCGTGCCTGAAGTAGGAGAGGTGTATGATGCTATCGTAAAATCGGTGATGCCTTACGGCGCATTTGTAGAATTTTTGCCCGGCAAACAAGGTCTTCTGCACATTTCCGAAGTGGAACACCGCCGCTTGGACAGTTTAGATGGGGTTTTGAAAGAAAGCGACCGCATCAAAGTAAAATTAATCGGCTTAGACGAAAAAACCGGAAAATTCAAATTGTCGCGCAAAGTATTATTGCCGAAAGTATAGAAAGAATCTTTATTAAGATACAAGCACCCTTATCTTTTTTTGTTGGATAAGGGTGCTTTTTTTATAAGAATATCAACGTTTTATTTTTTTAAATCGTATCAACTTTTAGGTATATTTGGCTGCTATCGTTGTAATTGACAGCAGTATATAGAGCGTGCGGAATATAAATTTACATAAAATCTCATAAAAATCACTACTTTTGCGCCGCAAAGTCGTATAATGTGTCTTTGCACACGGAGGATATATCACTCAAACCTTCCGTTTATTTTTTAGCATATTATTTTTTTTGCTCCAATGGCTACTGTTTTTAAGAAAAAAATTTTAATTACCGGCGGTGCCGGATTTATCGGCTCGCATGTGGTGCGCCGTTTTGTACATTGCTATCCCGATTATTTAATCGTCAATATAGATGCCCTCACTTATGCGGGCAATTTGGAAAACCTCCGCGATATTGAAACTGCCCGTAATTATCGTTTTAAAAAAGTAGATATTTGCAAAGAAAAATTGCTGCAAGCTCTTTTTAAACGCTACAATTTTGATGGTGTCATTCATTTGGCTGCCGAGTCGCATGTAGATCGCTCCATTCTCAACCCCAATGCGTTTATATTTTCAAATGTGGTGGGTACGGTGAACCTCCTCAATGTATGTCGCCAACAATGGAAAGACCAGTTGGAAGACAAACGTTTTTATCATATATCCACCGATGAAGTGTATGGCTCGCTCGGCGAAACGGGTTTGTTTACCGAAAGCACCGCCTACGACCCGCGCTCGCCTTATTCCGCTTCCAAAGCATCCTCCGACCACTTTGTGCGGGCATATCATCACACTTATCATTTGCCTGTGCTTGTTTCCAATTGTTCCAACAACTACGGCTCGTATCAATTTCCCGAAAAACTCATTCCGCTTTTTATCCACAACATTAAAAACAAAAAGCCCCTGCCCGTATATGGCGATGGCAAATATACCCGCGACTGGTTGTGGGTAGAAGACCACGCTGCCGCCATTGACCTCATTTTTCACAAAGGTGTAATCGGCGAAACCTACAATGTGGGCGGCTTTAATGAGTGGCAAAATATAGAACTGATTAAAAAAATGTGTGAGATTATGGATAAAAAACTCCATCGTGCGGCGGGTACTTCGGCGCAGCTCATCACTTATGTAAAAGACCGCGCCGGTCACGACCGCCGCTATGCCATAGATGCTACCAAAATAAACCGCGAACTCGGCTGGAAACCCTCGCTCACTTTTGAAGAAGGATTGGAAAAAACGGTAGATTGGTACCTGAATAATGAAAGCTGGTTGGATAATGTAACATCGGGAGCGTATCAGCAATATTATGATAAACAATATGCGCAGCGTTAGACGCAATAGATAAAAAAAACGGATATTATTGTATTTTTAATATCAATTCATCTTTGAAGAAAAAAATGAACATTTCAAAAATTATCCTGCTTGCTATCGGGCTGCTGCTATTTCAGGCGGTGCAGGCGCAGTTTTATGGGGAAATTTTTGATAAAAACCGCAATAAAAATAATTCCCGCTCGATGCCGCGCCGCATCGGTGGCGACTTCGAACGCTTCGACCAAAGGGCTTTTAATCGCTACGATTTTGATGCCTACTATGCCGAAGCCGACTCCCTGCGCGAAATGGAACTCGCCAAAATGGATTCCATCGTCAGCAACCGACAGAAAATAGGTACTTCGCCGGAAGAATTGCGAAAATTGGGCGTAAACGACACCCTTATTGCCGAAATTGTGCGCCTCAACGAATTGCAAGACAGCCTCAAACAACTCGCTTTGGGGTTGGCTGCCAAGCAAAAAAGTAAAAACGCCACCGCCCAGCGCGACAGCATCTCCTTTGATGAATTAGATGAATTGATTCAAAAACAAAAAGATAAACTCATTGAAAAAGCATTTTCTTTGCCCGAAGCCGCCGTGTATGGACACGAGTTTTTTAGAAAAAACTTAGTGCATATCAGTAAAGAAAACGAAATAAAATTGTACCCGCCCGAAAACTATGTGCTCGGCAAAGGCGACCGCCTCAATATTACCATGTGGGGACGTGCCGACTTCAACGCCATTTATACCATAGACGACTATGGCGCGATTACTGTGCCTTTGGCAGGGAAAATTTATTTGGAGGGGGTCACTTATGCCGCTTCCAAAAAACTGCTGCAACAAAAAATGGAGCAGTTTTACGGCAAAGATGCCAACCAGTTGGAAATAACTTTGGTATATGCCAATATGATTAGCGTGCATGTGGTAGGCGAAGTTTTTAATCCGGGTACTTATCGTTTTCCTTCGGTCAATTCTGCTTTTAATGTATTGGTGGCAATGGAAGGACCTAACCAAATAGGCTCGGTGCGCAACATCAACATACAGCGTGGCGACAAAAAAATCGCCGATCTTGACGTGTATCAGTATTTGCTCAACCCCGACAGCAGGCAGGATTTTTTCCTCACGAACAACGATTATATCTTTGTGCCGCCTTTGGGCAAAGTGGTGCATATCAAAGGTGAAGTGCGCCGCAGCCACAGCTACGAACTCAAAGATGGCGAGGGTTTATTTGAATTGTTGGATTTTGCCGGCGGTTTGCAAGCCAATGCTTATACCAAAAACATCAATATCAAACGCTTTGTGGATAACCGCGAAGTGCTGGTGGGCGTAAATTTAGACAGCCTTCGTTCTAATAAAAGCAATTTTGCCCTGCTCAACGGTGATAGCATTTTTGTTTCTACCATTCCCAACTCCTTGCGCAATTATGTGGAAGTGATGGGTGCGGCGCGTGTACCCGGACGCTACCAACTCAACAAAGGCAACCGCATCAGCGATGTTCTTTACAAAGCCGAAGGACCGATGGAAGAAGCCGACTTAGACCGCGCATACGTGCTGCGCCTTGATGAAGATTTGCAAAAAGTAGTTCATACTTTCAGCCTCAAAGAGGTATTGCTCAATCAAAACTCGCCCGACAATATTTTATTACAGCCCTTAGACACGATACAGATTTTATCCAAACGCGATTTTAGAAAAGACTATACCGTTAATATTTCGGGTGAAGTGAATACTCCGGGCGAGTATCAATATGCCGAAGGTATGACGCTCTTGGATTTAATCAACTGGTCGGGTGGTTTTAAGCGCGAAGCTGGCAACAGCCGTTTGGAAGTGTCGCGCATGGTGCAGATTGAAGGTAGAAGTTCTTTGATAAAAAGTGATGAGCGCATCATTATGAAGCGGGTGGATATTGACGAAAACCTCAAAATGGACAGCACCAATGCGCTATATTTGCTCAAACCCTTCGACCGCATCTCGGTGCGCCGTTCGCCTGATTTTGAATTGCAGCAGAATATCGTCATCTACGGCGAAATTTATTATCCGGGCGAGTATTCCCTTATCCGAAAAGATGATAATGTGGGGCTTTTGATAGAGCGTGCCGGCGGTGTTACACCTTTTGCTTTTCAGGAAGGTACGCGCCTGTATCGCAAAGAAGACAGTTTGGGCTATGTGTTGCTGAATTTGGAAGATGTATTGCGCCGCCCCAAAAAATCGCGCTACAACTATGTACTCACCGAAGGCGACTCGCTCTATATTCCCAAAATCACCGATATCGTGACCTTGCAGGGTGCTATCGGTTTTTTTGATGTGGAATATTTGAGCCAAGCCGAAAAACAACAAATCAAAACCGACTCTCTTATTCAAATCAGTGTGCCGTATTTCGGTAAAAAAAGTGCCCGCAGGTATATAGAAAAATATGGAGCAGGCTACAACCGCTACGGCAAACACTCGCGCACTTATGTACAAATGTCTAATGGTGAAGTGCGCAAAGCCCGCAATTATTGGTTTTTTGTAAAATATCCGAAAGTGGAACGCGGTGCTACGGTGTTCGTAGATGTAAGCGACCGCAAGAAATTTGAGAAAGAACGTTCCGAACGGCGCAAAAATCGCAACTGGAACGATGCTTTCGACAGTTTTTCTTCTAAAATTGCTACTATTCTCACTATTTTTGTATTGGTACAACAAGCCTCTAAATAAAAAAAACAAAGCTACTCGTGCTGCATTGCCGTATTTTTTGTATTCACCCATGAATCGTATTCCTCCTCTCAGTCAGCCCTCCAATTACTTAAAAACGTGGCTTGCCAATTGGCAACGCTACCGACAGTCGTTGCGCCGCCGTTGGTGGCTGCTGCTGATATTGGCTTTGCCTTTGTTTGGCTTTGCTTATTATTTTAGCAAAGGACTGCGATCCACTTACACCGCCGCCGCTTCTTTTATGACCAACAACGACAGTGCTTCGGGCGTGAGCGGGCTGATGCAACTCGCCGGACAGTTCGGATTTGGCGTAGAAACGGGCAGCGACATCAGCAGCGAAAAACTGATGGAACTCCTCAGCAGCAAGCGCATTATTTATTCTACTTTGATGAAAACACTGAAAGACGAAGAAGGAAAAGAAGAATTGTTGATTAATTATTACCTGAAAAATTTTAATGTTTACGGCAAAGTAAAAGCACAGCAACCCGATATAGAAACAGAGGGTTTTTTATTTGCAAAAGATAAAAAAATAGAAGATTTTGATGTACGCGAAAATCTTTTGATGCAAGAAGTATATTATCAAATTCTCACTTCGGGCTTGGCGATTACTACTTCCAAAAGCGGTATTATACAACTGCGATACGCCACGCCTTCGGAGGTTTTTTCAAAATATTTTTTGGAGTATTTAGTAAAAACACTCAGCGATTTTTATGTATCAAAATCGGTGCAGGCACAGCGCGAAGCCTACGAATTGGTGAATAAAAGGGTGGACTCTATTAAAGTAACTTTGGGCAATGCCGAATACCGCCTCTCGCACTGGTACGACCGCGAACAGCCCAAAATACGTGCCGGTGCCGTAAGTGCCGACTCTTATGTGGATAAAATACGTTTGGAGCGCGATGTGGAATTTATGAGCGTGGTACTCGGCGAAGCCATCAAAAATCAGGAAATTGCTAAAATGAACTTAGACCTTCAAAAGCCGCTTATCCAAATTATTGATTTTCCGACTTTGCCTTTGGAAAAAAAAGACCCGCCTACCTTTAAATTTTACATCTTGGCTTTGTTTTTGGCTTTGCTCACTTGGGCAATTTGGGTATTGGTGCTGCAAATTATTCAAGATGCGTTGCACCATCAGCCGGCTGATGATTGATGTTTTTTTTAAAAAAATTACGACAACACAAAAAATATATAGCATATATAATAATCTTATGAAATTTATTCCTACGGATTTTCCCGAATTAATCATAGTAGAACCCTTGGTGATAGGCGATGAGCGCGGCTATTTTTATGAGTCGTATCAAGACGAAAAATTTAAAGCCGGTGGTATCAACGCGCATTTTGTGCAGGATAATCAATCTAAATCGTGTTATGGTGTTATTCGGGGAATGCACTACCAAATCGGCGAATATGCGCAAGCCAAGTTGGTGCGTGTACTGCAAGGGGAGGTATTAGATGCCGTAGTGGATTTGCGCCGCAGTTCGCCCACTTTCGGCAAAAAATTTGAGATACTGCTATCGGCTGAAAATAAAAAAATGCTCTACATTCCGCGCGGTTTTGCACACGGATTTTCGGTGTTGAGCGATGAGGCAGTTTTTGTGTATAAATGTGATAATTATTACTCCAAACAACACGAGCGCGGTATGCTCTACAACGACCCCGCTATGGAAATAGATTGGCGTATTGCCCCCGAAAAAGCCTTGATTTCGGAAAAAGATTTACTGTTGCCCGTATTCGCACAAGCAGATTACGACTTTTAAGGCGTATTTGATAAAATAATTTGGGATAAAAAAAGTTTTTTTTAACTTTTTTTCTATTTTTGTTAGCTATGATATTGTGTAGCTGATAACACTGGCGTATTGCCAAAAAAACAGGGCGTAAACCGAAAAGCCATACGAGTAGGTTTTTATTCACTTTTTTTATTCAAATTTTTTTTATGAAAAAGTTAGTTGCAGAGTTTTTAGGCACTTTTTGGTTGGTATTGGGCGGCTGCGGCAGTGCGGTGTTGGCGGCAGCTTTTCCGGAAGTGGGCATCGGCTTGGTGGGGGTGTCATTTGCTTTCGGTTTAACGGTACTCACCATCGCCTATTCGCTGGGGCCTGTGTCGGGGGCGCATCTCAATCCTGCTGTTACTGTTGGTTTGTGGACAGGCGGGCGCGTGTCGGTGTCTGATGTATTTCCCTATATTGTTGCCCAGATTTTGGGAGCGATAGCAGCTGCCGGTGTTTTGTATGTTATTGCTACGGGCAACGGTTCGGCGGTCGGCGATTTTGCGGCTAACGGCTACGACGACCACTCTCCGGGCAAATACTCTATGATGGCGGCGATAGTTACGGAGTTTGTGATGACCTTTATGTTTTTGATCATCATTTTGGGAGCTACCGATGCACGCGCGCCCAAAGGTTTTGCGGGTATTGCCATTGGTTTGGCTCTTACACTCATTCACCTCATCAGTATTCCTGTTACCAACACCTCCGTAAATCCGGCACGCAGCATTAGCCAAGCCTTGTTTGCGGGCGGTTGGGCTTTGGGTCAGTTGTGGCTTTTTATTGTGATACCGATTTTGGCAGCCGCCCTTGCCGGTATTGTTTATAAATCCGTCTTTGAAGAAAATAATTTATAAAAGTTGAAAGATTAAAATAAAAGGCACAAAAAAGCCGCTGAAAAATATTTTTCAGCGGCTTTTTTACTTTTTTTAGTTTTGTTTCAATTCTGTCAAATATACATTCGGCCTGTTGCCAAATGTTTGTTTTAGGTCATTGATTACTAACGCGCCAATAAAAAATTTTGGCAGGGTCAGGGCTTAGAATTTGTTAAAAAATATTAAAAATACTTTACTTATTTAGAATAAGTATAAATAAATATACTATTTTCGCCCTTCACTAAAAACCTATCTGTATATGTTGAAATCTTTGCAAAAAGACATTCCGGCGAGTATCGTTGTATTTTTGGTTGCCCTGCCTTTGTGTTTGGGCATTGCTTTGGCGAGTGGCGCACCCCTGCTGTCGGGCTTGATTACGGGCATTATCGGCGGTATAGTAGTGGGTATCATCAGTGGCTCGCCCACGAGTGTCAGCGGACCGGCGGCGGGTTTGTCGGCGGTGGTATTGTCGTCTATTGCTCAGTTGCAGCAATTCGAGATTTTTTTGGTAGCAGTGATGTTGTCGGGTATTTTTCAGTTTATCGGCGGTATATTGAAAGCGGGTATTATTGCGAATTATATTCCTTCTAACGTTATCAAAGGTTTGTTGGCGGCTATCGGTATTATTCTGATTTTGAAGCAAATACCGCATGCGGTAGGTTTTGACCGCGATGCGGAGGGTGAGTTTTCGTTTTTTCAGCCCGATGGTGCCAACACATTTTCGGAATTGTTGAATGTGTTTTCATATTTTACGTGGGGAGCGGTGCTTATTTCGGTTTTTTCTATACTGATTATGATACTGTGGGACAAAACGCCTCTGAAAAAAATCTATTTTTTCCCTTCCTCTTTGTTTGTGGTATTTTTTGGCGTATTGCTCAACAGTCTCGTTTTTAAAAATTATTTTCCTGCCTTATATATAGAGCCTTCACATTTGGTGAATATTCCGCCTATTGATGGTGTGTCGTCTATGATTACATTCCCTTTGTTTTCGGCAATAGGGCAATATCAAGTGTGGGTGGTAGCCTTTACGCTGGCACTCATCGCTTCTTTGGAAACGCTGCTGAATTTGGAAGCCGTTGAAAATTTAGACCCGCACAAGCGTCAAGCCTCGCCCAATCGGGAGTTGGTGGCACAGGGAGCGGGTAATTTTTTGTCGGGCTTGCTCGGCGGCATTCCGCTTACTTCGGTTATCGTGCGAGGTTCGGTCAATGTGCAAGCCGGAGCCGAAACCAAACTTTCCGCCATTTTGCACGGCGTACTTTTATTGGTGAGCGTCTTGTTTTTCAGTCAGTGGCTCAATCTCATTCCTTTGGCATCATTGGCGGCTATTCTGCTGATAACGGGCTATAAGCTGGCGAAAATATCCCTATTTCGGGAAATGTACCGCAAAGGCTACGACCAATTTATCCCCTTTGTAGTTACCATTCTGGCTATTATTTTTACGGATTTGTTGGTGGGTATTTTAATCGGTTTGTCGGTGAGTATTTTCTTTATACTCAAAAGTAACTACAAAAATCCCTTTTTATTACACAAAGAAAAATCAGCCGAAGGCAAAGAATTATTGGTGGTGGAATTGCCCAATCAGGTATCTTTTTTGAACAAAGCCGCCATTAAAGAAACTTTGTGGGATTTGCCCGAAAACTCCAACGTCATCATTGATGCTTCTTACAGCAATTATATCGACAACGATGTGATGGAGGTATTGCAGGATTATCAGAACACGATTGCTCCCGAAAAGAACATATCCTTGGAAGTAAGAGGATTGAAAGTGCGTTTGTGAGATAAGGAATTTCGTTGTTGATTATTACAATATTATCGCTGTTTTTTAATTTATTAAGAGCAAAGCAAATCGTTTTTTATCATCACCGCCAATTCCTGATGGGCAGGTGTCCATATTTCTGCCCAAGCCAAGCCCATTGCTTTGAGGTCGTATTGTTTGAGCAAAGTGCCGTAGTCGGCGTGCTGCCCGTTGGCGAGTGTGGGGTGCCCGACAATATAAATGGAATCTGCCAAAGATACCGCCAAATCAATATCGTGGGTGCTGAACAAAATAGTATTGAGTTCGTGGTTGCTGCTGATGAGCGAAAAAGCTTTTTTTACCTGCTCAATATTGCCGACATCTAAGCCGCTGAAAGGCTCGTCCAAAATCATAAAATAGCGCGAGTTGAGTAGTTGCTCCAAAATGGCGGTGCGTTGGCGTTGTCCGCCCGACATCTCGTTGGGGTAGTGGTGTTTTACTTTTTCCAAGCCCCATTGTTGGAGCATCGTTTGTATTTTATCTTCTTTTTCGCCATCGGAAAGTGGGCTGTTGCGCAAGGCAAATCGCAAAGCCTGATGCACTGTTTTGTGGCGAAACAACGTGTATTTTTGATTAACAAAGCCAAATTCGCCCTCTTTCACGGCTTTTAAGGTGGGCTTTGAATGGTTGGTAGCGTGGTCGGCGAGCCATATCTGTCCGGTTTTGGGGCTTTCTAAACCCGCCAATACCCGAAATAAAGTAGATTTTCCGCGCCCCGACCTGCCCACAAAGGCGATGGTTTGCCCTTGTGATTGTTGGTAGTGGGGGCGTTGTACATCTTTTTCTTCAAAAGAAACATCTTTAATAATGGTTTTATCGCCATATACCACACTCACATTTTCTACTTTCAAAATGGTATGGTTAAGGGTGAAATGTTGCATGATTGTGAACAATGAAGGGAAAATAAAAAATGAGAGCAAGGAAAAAATAGCTGCTCAAAAATTAGGCTGTGAATAGCGGAACAATATTTTTCGTATGGCACTCAGTGTCCAATCCAATAATAAACCCACGGTTAAAATAACGATTTGCAAAGCCACCATTCTGCCGTGATTCATAAAGCGGTCGCTATTTTTAATCAATACGCCCAAGCCGCCTGCCGCCACCAAAATAGATTCTACCGTTACGAGCATCATCCATACAATCGCCAGATTTTGCCGCAGCACATCTACTACATAATCCAATCTGCCTTTTATCACCACTTCCCACAGCACTTCCCAACGGCTGCAATTGAGCGAGCGGGCGTGGTCTATTTCTTCTTGCGGAATATCTTTTAGCACACTGAGCAAAGAAGTGATGAAGTACAAACTCATAAATACCACCAACACCCACACTTGCATGGTGCGTGCATCGGATACCAAAATGGCGAGATAAAAAGTGAGTCCGGTGAGGGGCAAATAGCGCAGACGGCTCAGAAACTGCGCCAAAGGCTTCACAAAAGGCAAAGGCGACAAATACACGATTGTCAAAGAAATGAGCAAAGAGAATAAGGTGGCTTGCAGGCACAAGCCGAGCGAGGCAGCGATGTGCATCACCAAACCCTCATTGAACAGATCCTTCAAACCCTGCCACACACTCTGAGGCGGCGGAAACAATTTTTTTTCGCCGCTGGTGGCTATTATCCAGTAAAGCAACAACCCCACTATCCATATCAAAGCGATGAAGAGGCGGTTGTTGCGGTTTATTTTTTCAAAAGGACGGAACCACGCTTTTATATCCATTCTTTTACTTGTATTTTTTTTTAAAAGAAGAAAGAAATAATGAAAAATGGAAAACAGTCTTGTATAAAAGAAAGGAAAAACTTGTTGTGATATTGCTTTATTTGAGCAAGGTCAGTTCTACGCGGCGGTTTTTGGCGCGTCCGCTTTCGGTGTCGTTGTCGGCGACGGGTTCTTCAGAGCCTTTGCCGTCCAATCGTTGGAAGCGGTTGCCCGGAATGCCTTTTTGCATCAAAAACGTTTTTACGGCTTCGGCGCGTGCCCGCGACAAGGAGATGTTGGCTTCTACGTTGCCCACATTGTCGGTATGTCCCACGATTTCTATTTTAGAATCCTCCGCCTGAATGAGCAAATTATAAATTTGGTTCAATATATCGGTGGCTTCGGGGCGCAGGGTGGCGCGTCCGGTATTAAAATTAATTTGCCACTGCCCCGATGCCAGCAGCGTTTTTGCTTTTTCTTTATAATCTGACGCGTATGCCGTTCCTTCGTCTATGTTGGCGATATTTTTTAAAAACGACAAATTTACAGCTTCTTCGTAGGGAATAATGCGTTTTACATTTTGGTTAAATCCCGCCGGATTGAGTTCTTTCAGATAGCGCGATACTTGGTCATATACGGCTTTGTAACGGCTGATGCCATCGCTGCCTAAGCCGTAATATTGGCGGGCATCTGCTAAATTAAACACCCGCGAGCCGCCCATATTATAAGTAATGCCGTTTTTTTCGCCTTTTTGCCCCTTGAACATATTGTACCAATAATCGCCGTTTTCCAACTGATAGGTAGCTGCCACTGCTTCGGCAGCTTTGCGCCGCCACGAGTCGTATTGTTTCATTTGGTTAGATGCGGTATAAGCCGCTTTGAGCATATTGCTCACCGTAGTGTTGTTGTTTTCAGCCCATTCTTTTACCATAATAATAGTGGTAGCCATTTGGTTGTTAAATTCTTTGGTGGAAACAATATCGGTAAATCCGTCCAAAGCATCAAATACCATTTTGTCGCCGGGAGTCCAGGTGGCGCAGCCATCTACTTTTTTGTTGATGGTTTTTCCGGTGGCTTTGCCGTCTTTTACTTCTTTCAGCGGCACTGTCCAGCCTTCTTTCTGCGATTTGATGAGTTCTTTGGCAGATTCTATATAGTCGTCATTGGCAGAAGGGTAAAAATTAACCGCATCGGCATCGTAAGTACCCGGGTCGGGGTTCACTTTAAGTCCGTTGGCAAAGGCATAGTTCACTGCCGTCACCCAGTCGCCGTCGCCGAGTACTGCCGAAATAAAAGCACCTTTGAGGGTTTGCGGGTCTAATTTCCATTTCGGCGGACCGATGAGTTTATCTTCTCCGTAGCTCAATCCCACGCAGCCCACCACTTGCAGGCTGTATTTACCTTCGCCGTACTTGTCGTTGAGTGCCTGTTGGGTAGAGCTGATATAATACGGCGCACCATCGCCCATAATCATCACGCCCACCACGCCGTTTTTAGGGTTTTTGTTTCCTTTATCGTATTCTTCTACAAATTTGAGGTGTAAGTTGCGCAATTCCGAGAGCCAGTCCTGACGGATAATCTCTAAGTTTACGTTGTTTTTTTCCATTAACGAGCTTTCGGTGCTTCGTGTGCCGCCGTTGGCAACAATAATCCCCGATTGAGCATTCCACGCATAAGCCCCCAAACGCACTAAGGGTTGGCTGCTTACTTTGGAAGATGCATTGGAAGTCGGCAAAGACAATTCGGCGGAGGTACTTACATTATTTACATCATCGCCCGAAACTTCGATGCTATCTAATTTTTTGGCTTCGCCGATTTTGATGCCGGGGGCAAATTTGATTACCAAATAACTGATCAGCCCCACAATAGCGGCTGTAATAAGAATACGCGAAAAAGGTGTTAATTTAGCCATAGGATATAAAAGTTTTATTGTCAAATAACTTTTTTGGGTTATAAAGTTTGCTGATTTATATTTTACCATTTATACAACGCTATTTCAGTGCTGTATATATTGTGTAAAAAACATTGTGTATGGTAGTGAAGTTCCATTTTTTAAAGTAAATATACTGTTATTTTTAACAATGTGCCATTATATTACAATTTTTGGTAAAAAAACAAAAGCCGCAAAACTTTTGCGGCTTTTGAACAGAAGTGATGAAAAATGAAAAAATATTTTCACTATTTCAAAATCATGGTTTTGGCATCTATGCGCTCACTGTTGATGAGGAGTTCGTATATATAAGTACCCTTGGGCAGGTTGCGGGTGCTGATTTTGACGTTTCCGTTTCCTGTTTCGGAGAGTTCTACCGTTTTTACTTCCTGTCCCAAAGCATTGGTAATACGGAGTTGCGCATTTTTTGTTGATGAGGGTAAAAAGTAGCCGATATTGGTTTCGCCGTTGAAAGGGTTGGGGACATTTTGGAATAATTGCGGTGTTTCGTTGCTGCTGCCTTCCAATAAGGTGGAAATGCTATGCGTTTTTTCGCCTGTATTATCGGTATGGCTCAATAAGGCTTCCAAACGGGCGAGGCGTTCTTCCAACTGCTCAATACGTTTGTCTTTTTCCGTCAAATCATTTTGTTGTGCTGATATAGTTTCCTGTTGCTCCTGCACGGCTTTCACCAAACTCGGCACAAAACCAGCGTACTCTATGCTGTAATTATCCGTAGGATTGGTAGGTGCATTTATGCCGTCAAAATTATATCCTATTTTTTGTGCCGTTGCCTCCACTTCCTGCGCAATAAAACCGGTTCGTATTTCCTGATTGGCATTGTCAATTTCTTCGCTGGAAGGGTAGTAGCGTGCCGCAATGCTGTCGGGCATTTGGGCGGTGATATGATGCTGTAATTTATCGATATTTATTGTATAAGTAACCGGACGAAGTTGATTGATAAACTCCAAACCGGGGACATTTTCTTTTACATTATCTTTGAACCGCCCGTCACTAAGGTTGCTCCAGTTGGCATAGCCGCCGATAACCGTATTTGCTAGATTGGAGCCAATTACATGTTTTCTATTGGCATTCGTTACAGCATTATAACCGATGGCAGTGGTGAAGCTTAAATTTCCGATGCTTACATTCGCGGAGTTCCCTATTCCCGTGTTGTGATACCCTATGGTGTTGGAGGTGAGTGCAGCCCTACCATTTGCCGTGTTGTAATACCCTGTGGTGTTGGAATAGAGGGCATTCATACCATTTGCCGTGTTGTAATACCCTGTGGTGTTGGAATAGAGGGCATTCATACCAGTTGCTGTGTTATAATCACCTGTGGTGTTACTATAAAGAGCATAATATCCATTGGCGATATTATAAGAGCCGGTAGTGTTGAATGAAAGCGCACTTTTTCCATTAGCGGTATTGGAATTGCCGGTGGTGTTGGATGAAAGAGCACCATGCCCATTCGCAGTGTTGTAGTATCCAAAGGTATTGGAGCGAAGGGCATAATATCCATTGGCAGTGTTGCCAATACCGGTGGTGTTGAAACGAAGGGTATAATATCCATTGGCAGTGTTGTAGGAGCCGACGGTGTTGGCGTAGAGAGATTTACTGCCTACTGCTGTATTACATATTGCCTGTTGTTGTGGAATAGTAGCACCAGTGCCATTCTTGTACAAAGCACTGTCGCCTATCGCCACTATCTCTGAGCGGTTATTGTTGTACAAAACTCCCCGTCCTATACCTATATTGCCTGTGGTAGCGGCATTATTATCAGGTGCGCCGGCATTGATACCGATGTAAATATCATTGCCGGTAGTCGTACCTAATTCCATTCGTCCGCGTATTTTGGCATTTCCATAAACATCAAGAATAAAATTTTGTGCAAAACTGTACTGACCAACAAATACACAGCCAAAAATGAGGCTGCATACTTGATAAATGTTTTTTTTCATGTTTGATTTCGATTGGGTTTGATAAAAAAAAATAATAAATATCTACAGAATTAGGTTACAGCTAAATTGCTTGTTATTTTGTTTTTTAGCTTAAACTCAATGCTGATATAGCCAAAGTTAGTTTGTTTTTTTAATTAAAAATAAAATATATATGAAATTAAAAAAATAAATAGTTTTTAAATAAATAATTAATTGAGGTAGTAATAGCGTTGTTTCTTTAAACCCCTCTCTAAAAGAACAGAATTATTTTGATTGTGAATGATAAAAAAAACCTCCTTCGTTTTTTTATAAAAATATTTATCTTGTGCCAAAAGTGAGCAATACTCGTTTTTCATCACGGGCTTTTATCTGCATTTATTTTTTATGAGTAAAATTATCTTAGAAGTCAATCATTTAGAAACGCATTTTCGTACCGAAGAGGGTTTGGTAAAAGCGGTGAACGATGTGAGCTTTTCGCTCGCACAGGGCGAAACACTCGGTATCGTGGGCGAGTCGGGTTCGGGTAAGTCGGTGACTTCGCTGTCGGTGATGCGCCTCATTCCGAATCCGCCGGGTATTATTGCGGGCGGGCAAATGCTGTATCGTACCCGCGACGGCAAAGAAACCGATTTGACAAAAGTGCCGGAAGACGAAATGCGCCGCTATCGCGGCAACGAAATCTCTATGATTTTTCAAGAGCCGATGACCTCGCTCAATCCCGTTTTTACTTGCGGCAATCAAGTCGTAGAAGCCATTCGTTTGCACCAAAAACGCAGCACCGCCGAAGCAAAACAACTCACATTGGATTTGTTTAACCAAGTGAAACTGCCCACGCCGGAGCGTATTTTTACCAGCTACCCACACCAGTTGTCGGGTGGGCAAAAGCAACGGGTGATGATAGCCATGGCAATGAGCTGTAATCCGCAGATTCTGATAGCAGACGAACCCACCACCGCCTTAGACGTAACCGTTCAAAAAACTATTCTGGAACTGATGTCGGATTTGAAATCGCAATACAATTCTGCCATTATGTTCATTACGCACGATTTGGGCGTAATTGCCGAAATCGCCGACCGCGTGCTGGTGATGTATAAAGGAAAAATAGTAGAACAGGGGCGCGTGCTCGATATATTTACGAACCCGCAGCACCCTTACACCAAAGGACTGCTGGCTTGTCGTCCGCCGCTCGGCAAACGCCTGAGCAAATTGCCCACTGTGTCGGATTTTATGAAAGAAGATGCCGCCGGAAATATCGTGGAAGTGCCGGTATCCGTGGAGGCGATGGTGCAGTCGGTGGAGGTATCGCCCGAAGCCACCCGCGCCCGCTTCGACACCCTGCACCGCCAAAAACCGGTGCTGGAAGTGAAAAACCTGAAAACTTATTTTCCGTCCAAAACCAATTTTTTTGGCAAAGTATTAGATTATGTAAAAGCCGTAGATGATGTGAGCTTTGAAGTACACGAAGGCGAAACCCTCGGTTTGGTGGGCGAAAGCGGCTGCGGCAAAACCACCCTGGGGCGCACTTTGCTGCGTTTGGCTCCCGCTTACGGCGGCGACATTGTGTACAAAGAAAAGCGCATTTTGCAATTGGGACAGGAAGAAATGAAGCAACTGCGCGAAGAAATGCAAATCATTTTTCAAGACCCTTACTCTTCGCTCAATCCGCGCCTCACTATCGGCAATGCCATTATGGAGCCGATGCAGGTACATAAAATATATGCCAACGACCGCGAGCGCAAAGAGCGCGTGATAGATTTGCTGCAAACCGTCAATTTGAAACCGGAGCATTTCAACCGCTACCCACACGAATTTTCGGGCGGACAACGCCAACGCATCTGCATTGCACGCGCTTTGGCTCTGAACCCCAAATTTATCATTTGCGACGAGTCGGTGTCGGCATTAGATGTATCGGTGCAGGCGCAAGTGCTGAATTTGCTGATAGAATTGCGCGAAAAATTCAAATTTACCTATATCTTCATTTCGCACGATTTGTCGGTGGTGAAATTTATGAGCGACCGTATGATGGTGATGAACAAAGGAAAAATAGAAGAAATCGGCGTAGCTGACGATATTTACAATAATCCGCAAACGCCCTATACCCAAAAACTCATCGCCGCCATTCCGAAAGGTCGCCCCGAAGATATACGCCGCCGCTTAGAAGAAGCTGCTGCCTTGCGTGATATTTAAAATAAAAAATAGTAAAGTGTTGTGGCATTGATAAAAAATGTATCTTTGCACCATACTTTTTTGCAACGTTCCTGTCAGAGAAAAACAGGAACGTTGTATTTTTTTTACCAAAAATCTGTGTTTTTTGCGTATTGATTGATAGAAAATAAAATATATAGAAAAAAATTACAAAAAAATCTATTTTTAATGCAATAAATATTTTTTAATAAAAAAATCAAGCAATACTCTTTTAAAATAAACTTCAATAATAATATTTTCAATAAATTGAGTGATTGAAAAAAAAATACACACCTGAACATTTAACTGCATTACACTTTTAACACAATATCATTTTATTTAAAAAATATGGCAGAAATCAAATATTTTACCAAAGAAGGTTTGGAGCGATTGAAAAAAGAATTGCACGAAATGCAAACCAAAGGCAGAGCCGAAATGTCGCGCCAGATTGCCGAAGCCCGTGAAAAAGGCGATTTGTCCGAAAATGCCGAATATGATGCCGCCAAAGAAGCGCAGGGTATGCTGGAAATGAAAATAGCCAAGTTGGAAGCCGAATTATCCAATGCCCGCCTCATTGACGAAAGCAAATTGGATAGTTCCAAAGCATTAATACTCTCTACGGTGCGCCTCAAAAACCTCCAACTCAACAAAGAATTTAAGTATAAATTGGTAACAGAGTCGGAGGCAAATTTGAAAGAAGGCAAAATATCCGTAAAATCGCCCATCGGCGAAGGGCTGCTCGGCAAGCAAGTAGGCGAAGTAGTGAGCATCAAAACACCCGGCGGTTTGATGGATTTGCAGGTAATAGAAATTACAAGAGAGTAATTTTTTTAAAACTTTTTTCTAAATATGGCGAGTATTTTCACTAAAATCATCAACGGCGAAATTCCGTGCTATAAAATTGCCGAAAACGAGCAGTTTTTCTCCTTTTTAGACATCAGACCGGTAGAAAAAGGACATATTTTGGTTATTCCCAAACAAGAAATTGACTATATTTTTGATTTGGACGATGCTTTGTTGGCAGCTATGATGCTGTTTGCGAAACGTATCGCAAAGGCTCTGAAAAGCGTAGTGCCCTGCGAAAAAGTAGGCGTATGTGTGTTGGGCTTGGAAGTGCGCCACGCTCATATTCATTTAGTGCCTTTGGACGAAAAAGGGATTATTGATTTCAAAAAACCGCGCGTACAGATAAGCGATGCCGAGTATCAAGCCTTAGCAGCCGCTATCCGCGAAGCCTTATCTACACAATAGAAAATGCGGCAGCAATCCGACAATTCTTCTCACGGATATTTTTTTATATCCATTTTTTTTCATTTTTTTAATAAAAAACAGCATTTACTATTTCATACAATATGCGCAAAAAACTCATAGCGGGCAATCTTAAAATGAACCTTTCGCTGCACGACATCACACTCCTCACGCGGGCTGTTGCCGCTTTTGCTCCGCAAATACCCGCTGCTGTGCAAGTATTGTTGTGTCCTACTTTTGTACATATAGCCGCCGCCAAACGAGTGGCAGGGCGCAAAGTAAAAATCGGGGCGCAAGATTGCAGCGAACACCTCAAAGGAGCATATACAGGGCAAATCAGTGCGGCAATGCTCCAAGAACTCAAATGCGATTATGTGATTGTGGGGCACTCCGAACGCCGCCAATATCAGCACGAAAACGATACGCAATTAGCAGCAAAGATAAAAACAGCCTTGTCGCAGGGATTGAAAGTGATTTATTGCTGTGGCGAAGTATTGGAAGAGCGCAAGCGCAATGAACATTTTAAAGTGGTGAGCCGTCAGATACAAACGGCATTGTCGGGATTTTCGGGCGAGGATTTGCAGTCGGTGGTGATTGCTTATGAGCCGGTGTGGGCGATAGGCACGGGTGAAACCGCCACGCCGCAGCAAGCACAGGAAATGCACGCTTTTATTCGGAAAGAAGTGGCAAAATTAGCGGGCGCGGCGGCAGCCAGACGTATGCTCATTTTGTATGGCGGCAGCGTAAAACCCTCCAACGCCCGCGAACTCTTTACGCAAGCCGATGTGGACGGCGGCTTGATTGGCGGTGCAGCTTTGGTAGCCGATGATTTTATTGCCATTATACAAGCGGCTTGCTAAAATGTTTTTTCTTTTTTATTTATTAAAATAATCACTCTTCTTTTCTTTTTATATCATCACGCATGAGCACCCATATAGAAGTTCATTTGCAGGTAGATGACAGCGAATATATTGCGCTGTTGGTGGCAGAATTGAGCGCACTCGGATACGACAGCTTTTGGGAACTGCCAGACGGCTTGAAAGCCTACATTGAACATCACCACTACCAAGCAGACGATTTGCAGACACTCCTGCAACGCTATGCGCCGCAGGTGGCAGTTGCTTTGTTGAGTGCCGAACCTCTGGAAGAGAAAAACTGGAATGAAGAGTGGGAAAAAAACTTTGAACACATCGCTATTGAAGATAAAATTCTGATAAAGGCGGTGTTTCACGACATCAGCGGCGAAAATTTTCATCATCAGTTGCTCATTTCTCCTAAAATGGCTTTCGGTACGGGACATCACGCCACCACCTATTTAATGTTGCGGGCGATGTATGATATGGATTTTGCGGGGAAAAAAGTGTTGGATTTCGGCTGCGGAACGGGTATTTTGGCGGTGTTTGCGGCAATGAAAGGAGCAACAGCGGTGCTGGCGATAGACAATGACGAGTGGGCAACGGAGAATACCGCCGAAACAATGGCACTTAATGGCATTTCGCAGCAGCAGATACAGGTGGAATTAGGTGAAAAATCCTCTTTTGTAGCCGATACTTTTGATACAATTCTGGCAAATATCAATTTGCATGTGCTCTTAGATGCCATGCAGGAACTCCGCAATGCCCTCCGCGCGGGCGGCACCCTGCTGTTGAGCGGTATTCTATCCACCGACGAAGCCGCCATTACCGCCGCCGCCCAAGCCGTTGGTTTGGAGCATCTCCGCACCGCCGAGCGCAATAATTGGTTGTGTATGGCGTTTGAGCATAAGACTTGAAATTTTTTCCAAACAAACAATAGACGAAACATTTACCAATTTATCAAAACTAATGGATAATGAGAAATATCATGTTTCTTATCAATGATTTACAATTTTGCTTGAAAAATCAAATCAGTTTTTCCTATCGGGCAATCGTTTTATTGGTGTTCGTGGGTACTTTTTTAAGCTCCTCTCTCGCTGCCCAAAAAACAATAGAAATTTCGGCGAACCCTGCCGAGTTTAAAACACAAATCAATGCGCTTTTTGAGAATACTCAAAGCGAAAAAACAAAAGATATTCTCAAAGAATTTAACAAAAATATAGATAAAGGTGCTTTGGACGAAGAAAAAATAGCGCAGTTGGCGGCTTTGTTCAATGTAATGTTTTCCAAAAAAATGACGGCTTCGCCCTATATAGACGGCTATATGGCTGCTGCCAATAAGCTTTTGCTCATTGATACCGAAGGCACACGATTTAAAGGCTGGATAGAGGTTTCTACCCAATTCGCCAACTTGATGGAGCGCGGCAAAAACGCCCGCTACGATGCTTTTATTGATTTTTCAAACAGTTTTTTTGAGCGCAAAGTGCTTTTTGATTCGCCGGCAAAAAGCTGGGGCATCAAAACAGACGATTTTATGATGGCGTGGAAAGACAACGACATTACCATCACTGCTCCCAAAACCACTTTTTTCGGAGCCACACAAAAAAAAGATACCATCACCATTCAGGAAACTGCCGGAATATTTTATCTTTTGGGGAAAAAATGGATAGGAAAAGGCGGAAAAATTACTTGGGAACGCACCAAAAGTTTGTACAAAGACGCTTATTGCGACTTGCAGGATTATGAAATTAACTTGGAAAACCCCGAATTTATCATAGAAAACGTAACACTGCATTTGGATAAATACCTGCCACAGCCGCAAAAAGGACGCATCACCGATAAAATTGCCGTGGTGATAAAAGACGACTACGAATATCCACAATTTGAAAGCTATAATCACGATTTATCCATTAAAACCCTCGCCGATAACGTACATTTTTTTGGCGGATTCGGCTTGCGCGGTGCCAAAGCCACTATTTTGGGAACAAAAGAGCAAAAAGCGTCGATGCAGTTTTTTTCTTCCAAAGGAAATGTGGTGCTCAAAGCACACGCCCGCTTTGTGGGTATCCGCAACAACGAAGAAATCAACTCCACCGAAACCGAAACCGCCCTTTATTTTGCTCAGGATTCCATTTATCACCCCAGCCTTACACTCAATTACAAAATACCCACCAAACACCTGCGTTTGGTGCGCGACGAAAAAGCCACTTCACAAATCGCTTTTATGGACAGCTACCACAAAGTGGAAATGAAAACCGATGCTTTAGACTGGAAATTGGACGAGCCGAAAATCACTTTTCAGAAAATATCCACTCTGGAAGGCAAGCCCGTTTTTATTGAATCATACAACTATTATAATAAAAACCGTGTAGAAAAATACCTCGCACTCACCGAACAAAACATGGTGGCGATTTTGAAAAACTGGCTCGTGGGCGGCTCTAATCAGATGCCCGCCTTGGATTTCGCCCGTTCTATCAACAGCAACTACAATGTACAAAGCGCACTCACAGTGATTTACGATTTGGTAGCCGATGGATTTATTTATTACGATTCGGTGGCAGAGATGATCACCATTCGCGAAAAAGCCCGCGATTATGCCCTCTCTTATCAAAAAGAAAAAGACTACGACAATATACAGTTTGTTTCGGTATATGATAAAGATAACATTGAACTCAATCTCGATAATTACGAACTCAACCTGCGCGGCGTAAAACAAGTAATGTTGAGCGATACGCAAAAAGTGGTATTGTTTCCGTATAATAAAGAATTTTTTGTAAAAAAAGAGCGCGACACCGATATTTACGGCGATGTGGTGGCAGGGCGTATGGACTTGATTGGCGGCAACTTTAAATTTAACTACGGTGATTTTAATATCAATGTGGACTCTACGCAAAAACTCCTTTTTTATATCCCCACCAAAGACCAAATAGACAACCCCAAAGAACTGAAAACCGAGCCGATAAAAACATTTATCCACAATGTAAGCGGCACCATGGAAATTGATAATCCCGATAATAAGTCCGGTTTGGTGAATAATGAGCAATATCCGCGCTTTGAGAGCAAGAAAAACTCTTTTGTGTATTATGATGACAAAGAACTCTTCAACGGAGCTTACGCCCGCGACCGTTTCTTTTTCAAACTCGACCCTTTTACCGTAGAAGATGTGGACAGAATATCGCCCGAAAAATTGTCTTTTGGTGGTATGATGGTGTTTGGCGATATTTTTCCGGAAGTGCGCAAAACCATTGATATTCAGGAAGATAAATCATTCGGATTTAAAGACGGCGAAGTACATGAAAATACGCCTTTGTATAAAAATATAGGGAAATTCACAGGTGCGGTGATGATGAACCTGCGCGGCTTGCGCGGCGATGGGTCGGTATTTTTTGAACCCGCCACGCTCAAAGTACGCGATTGCTTGTTTTTGCCCGACTCTATGCTCGTAGATGCCGATGAAGTACTCATAGAAAAGGGCAAATTTCACGGCGTTTCATATCCTAAAGTTACCAACGGCTTGCACAAAGTGCGCTTTTTTCCTTACAAAGACAGCCTGAACCTCATTATGAAAGAACAGCCCTTTGTGATGTTTGAAGACCGCGCTCAAATGAAAGGAAACCTCCTCATGCAGCGCAGCGGACTCAAAGGGCGCGGACACTTTTTATGGCAAAATGCTTTGGTAAAATCGCAGTTGTTTACCTTCGACGAAGCCACCGCCTACTCCGATACCGCCGACCTCGAAATCAAAATTGCCGAAGGCAGCGACAAAGTGTGGGCGCAAGCTAAAAAACTCAAAGCTACGATGCAAATGTACGATGACTTTGCCAATTTCAAACGTCAAACCGACACACTCGGTATCAAAATGCCTGTAATTCGCTATATGGCATACTCCGATGAGGTGGACTGGAAAGTAAAACAAAATGTGCTTACCTTCAAAAATAAAGGCGATCAATTGGCAAAATATTATTCTTTGAATAAAAAACAGGATTCTTTGCGTTTTGATGCTAAATTAGCCGAATACGAATTGGATAAAGACTTGGTGCATTTCAGTGGAGTACCCGATATAAAAATCGCCGATGCTTCTATCATTCCGCCCGACAACAAATTTGATATAGGTGCTGATGCTGCCATGCAAACCATGCAAGGCGCACGCATAGAAGTAGATACACTTTCCAAAATTCACAATATATCCAATGCTGATGTAGAAATTTTCGGACGATTCAATTATCGTGCCTCCGGCGATTATGTATATCAGTCGCCCTCGTTGAGCGACCAGATTATCCGCCTCAATTCCATCACCACCCAATTTATCAAAAACGAAAAACAAGAACGCCGCAAAGACAAAACCCTCATCAAAGACGGCTGGTACACCTTCGCCGAAACCGATGTGCCCGAAGAGCAGAACTTCCACTTAGATGAACGCATGCTCTTTAAAGGAAAGGTTGCTTTGGCTTCGCAAAATAAATTTATGACCTTCGACGGCTTTTCAAAAATAGAACTGCGTACCCAAAAGTTGTCAGCACGCTGGTTTGCTTTTAAAGATGAAGTAAACCCTAAAAACATTCAGATAGCATTGGACACCTTGCTCAAAGGCGAGGAAAAAGAGCCTTTGTTTACGGGGCTGATGTTTAGTTTTGGCGATAATATGCCGTATTCGGTATTTATGGACTCCAAGCGCGGCGGCGACGACTATGCCCTCACACCCGCCAATGGTTTGCTGGCATACAATGCCAAACAAAAAACCTATCAGGTGGGCGATGCCGCCAAATTGCGGCAGGAAAAAATTATAGGAAATGTATTTACTTTGTACGATGAGCAAGACAAAGTGAATGTAGAAGGAAAAATAAACTTTTGTCGCAATTTGGGTTTGGTAAAAGCCGATGCTGCCGGTATCATAGAAAACGACCTCAATGCCAACAGCTTTTTGTTTAAAAATATTGCTTTGGGCTTAAATATGCACTTTGACGGCAAAATATGGGACGCTATTGCCACCGATGTGCGCGAGTTGGTTTCCGACAACAAAGAAGTAAACTTTATGACGCAAGGCTTTAACAAAGCGGTAGTAGAATTGGTAAAACCCGAAATTGCCGAAGTAACCCTCATTAATTTGTCCAAAGACGGCTATTTCAACAAACCCAAAGATTTTGACTACCCACTCTTTTTTGCCGACCTCACTATGGTATGGGACAGCCTCAACAACTCTTTCCGTTCGGTGGGCAACTTCGGCGTGGCGTATATCGGCAACACCTACATCAACCGTACCGTCAAAAACAGCTATATAGAATTTGCGCCGCGCAAAAACGGCGACTTCTTCAATATTTATATAGAAATGGAAGACCCCGAAAAAGGCGTACCTCAATGGTACTATTTCCATTATTCGGCAAATACTTTTCAGGTGCTTTCGTCCAAAGCGGAAATCAACACGATGATAGAGGGAATTAAAGAGAGCAAACGCATCAAAGAAGACAAAGAGAAAGCCATTAAATATCAATATATGGTAGCTCCGGTGGTCAAGAAAAACAATTTTGTGTTCCGACTACAAGAAAACCGAAGTTGGTACGAAGCCTTAGAAAAAGTCGTGAACGGCGAAGAGGATAAAAAATAATTGCGTAAAAAAATAAGTCGATACTATTGGTAGTTTAAAATAAAAGATTATATTTGCAAAAGAGCAGGAGATAATAAAAGTTATTTTAAACAACAGAGTTATTTTTTTATCACTCAAAAATAAAAAATTATTATATGAAAAAATTTTTTATTACAACAGGGCTATTGTTCTGTTATATAGTAGCCGTTGCCCAAAATGTTTATATTCCCGATACCAACTTTAAAAATGCACTCCTCAACCACGACCCCGTTATAAATACCAACGGCGATGGCGAAATTCAAATAGCGGAGGCGTATGCCTTTGCTGGACAAATAAATATCAACAACAACAATATAAGTGATATTAAGGGAATTGAATATTTTTTGAATATGACGACATTAGATTGCAGCTATAATGAAATTAAAAAACTGCAAATAGAAGATTTACAACTCTTAAAAAATATTTACTGCGCCCATAACAAAATAGAAACAGTTATTTTACATAATTTATCTAAATTGACAACTTTGCAATGCAATAATAATAAAATTGATTACTTATTCATACAAAATACCCCCCAATTAAGTATTTTATACTGTCAAAATAATGAGTTATCTTCTCTCAATTTATCAAATTTTGGTTATAGTTTAAAAGACTTGAATTGCAGCCAAAATTTGATTTCCGATTTAGAAGTGGGTTATTTGTACAATATAGAAAATATAGATGCGGGTAATAATAATATATCTTCTATAGATGTGAATAATATGCCTAATCTGAAATTTTTTGATTGCTCTAATAACGACCTGAGTAGTTTAAAAATTGAAGGGTTGAATCATTTGCAACAATTATATGTGCATCAAAACTCATTATCGGATACTATAGTATTGAGTAATTTGGCAGACTTGGAAAAATTTACTTGTTATACTAACTTTATTGC
This sequence comes from Sphingobacteriales bacterium, assembly GCA_016711285.1. Classification (NCBI taxonomy): domain Bacteria; kingdom Pseudomonadati; phylum Bacteroidota; class Sphingobacteriia; order Sphingobacteriales; species Sphingobacteriales bacterium. The sequence continues at coordinate 66,990 of JADJTG010000016.1, read as the reverse complement.
TGAATTGAAATTGGATAACTTGCCAAAATTATACTATATAGACTGTCACTACAATAGTATAACAGAATTGGCAGTAGAAAATTTTCCGGAACTAAAATATTTAGACTGTGGTATTAATGAAATATCTGTACTTAATGTTTCTGATTTAGACCATTTGCAAACACTAAAGTGTATTAATAACAATCTGGCAGACTTAGACGTGGGAGGCTGTTTTAATTTAGAAACATTGAACTGTAATGGTAATAACTTGGCAAAGTTAGACGTTTCTAACAACTACAAGTTGAATTTTCTGTCTTGTCAAAATAATGGTATGAGTTCTTTATTTTTGAAAAATGGCAGAGATGAATTATCTTATATCGTTCAGCCCAATGCTTACAACGATTTAGGAATAATGTACAATAACTTTTTAAGTATATCTGTTGTGATAAGGATCAAATGTCTTCAATAATAAATATGCTTAATAGCTATCCTTACAACGGACCTTATATGCCTCCCTGTCAGGTGAATAATTATTGCTCATTTGAGCCGGGCGGAAATGATTATAATGTGGTTTCAGGGGCGGTTAAAATAGATATGGGCAACAACGACTGCAATGAAAATGCTGTTTCTGTTACAAACCCAATTATTGAATATGATAATGTTGAGGGAAAAGGCTATATTATTGGTAATCATACGGGTAAATATGACTTTTACTGTAATGAAGGCACCTTTAAGCTCCAACCTCAATTAAATGATATACCATATTATTCCGTTGCTCCGGCAGTTTTAAACTTTGGAAATGATATTGACACTATTACTCAAGACTTTTGCATCAAACCTATCTCCACATACCACGATTTAAAGATTACGCTTATGCCTTTAATTGATGCCAGGCCGGGTTTTGATGCAACATACCAAATTATTTATCAAAATATGGGCACAATTATTGAAAATGGAAGTATTGGCTTACAATACGATGCAAGCCGTTTAGAATATATTTATAGCAACTCATCATTAGCTGCTCAAAGCAACAACCTTCTCCGTTGGAATTTTGAAAACTTATACCCTTTTGAAAGTCGTAGTATTATTTTCCATATACGTGTAAATTCACCACAAGAAATACCAGCAGTCAATATTGGTGATGTGTTAAGTTATTTAGCATATATTGATTACCCTCAAACAGACGAGACACCCGAAGATAACAGTTCTGCTCTGCGTCAGACTGTTATTGGCTCTTGTGACCCAAATGATAAAATTTGCTTACAAGGTACACAAATTGAAGTCAAAAATATTGACAATTATTTACATTATGTAATTCGATTTCAAAACACAGGGACAGCTGAAGCTTTCAATATAGTAGTAAAAGATGATATACCTAAGAACTTAGATATTTCTACTTTTAGAATGGTAGGTGCAAGCCATGAATGTCGTTTGCGTTTGGAAGGTAATAGTTTAGAGGCGTTTTTTGAAAATATTAATTTGCCCGATAGCACCACCAACGAGCCAGAGAGTCATGGTTTTTTAGCTTTTAAAATAAAAGCTGTCGACACAGTAGGTATTGGTAGCAAATTAGAGAATACTGCTGATATTTATTTTGACTATAATTTTCCTGTTATTACTAATACTACGCAAACCGAAATTATTGAAACCATACCTGATGTAATAGGTTTTGAGGATACTAATAGTAATTTATTGCAACTTTCGCCTAATCCGGTGAGTAATTTTATTTGTTTACACAGCATAGAAGAAATAAAAAGTGTTAATATTTATGATGCTTTGGGTAATTTGAAAATTTCTTTACAAAATCCCGATAATCAGATAGATATACAACATTTGCCGAGAGGTATTTATATGCTGAGGGCAATTATTGGCGAAAGTCCTTACAGTACTAAATTCGTTAAATAAATTATTTTATACAATCACCTTAACAAACTGATTTTTGCGCTGTGTGCTTTTTCTGTTTCGGGGTGAATATAGCTGATAAGGTAGATGCCCGCCGGAAAAGGGCTTAAATCAATGTCGATCGTTGTTTGCTCCGACATATCGTATCGTGCCAAAAGTTTGCCGTTCATATCCGCCACATACAACATACCGCCCACGCTGCCGCTTGTCGTAGTTATGGTGAGTGCACCGTAGGTGGGATTGGGATAACAACTCAGCAATAACAGCGAAGGCTGCTCCGTCTCTTGTTGGGAGAGGCTGTCGGCTGCTGTTTTATTCATCACCGGAACGGCTATCGTCACTGCTTCGGGCTGCGATTTTTGCGGTGGGGGAGGTGTGTCGCAGGCGGGTGCACTGCTGTATTGCTGTATCACGCGTACCAATAAATCGGTGGCGGTTTCTACTTCGTAGTGGTCGGTGCTGGGTTTGATGTGTGCATTGCCGATACCACTGTCGTCTGTCAGAAATGTATAAGTACCGTTGCACGCCAACGCCATAGAGCGCAATAAATATTCGCCGCTTTTATCAATGCCACTGCACGCCATCGGCACGATGCGGATACCTTTGTGTGCTGCCGCCGCCAACGCATTGTGGAGGCGTTGTAAAGTGGCGGCATCTTGATGTGCCGGCGCATCGGTGATAACAAAAGCTAGCCGCGCCCGCGCTGCCTCGCTCCACGATAATTTTTCTACGGCGGTTTCGAGTGCTACATCTAAGGCTTCGGGTGTATCGCCGCCGCCGCCAAATCTGGTTTTTTGCAAAAAATCGGTGCTTACATCAATATTTTCGTTTAAATCCGAGTATTTTGTAACAAACAAATCGCCTTCATCTTGATACAGCACAATCCCTGTGCGAATATACAAGTCGTTTTGTCGGCTTTTTATCTGTGCGGTCACTTCGCTGAGTTCTTTTTGCAAATAGCGCAGTTCATCGCCCATAGAGCCGGTTACGTCCAATACAATCACAATATCCAAAGAGTCGGCAGCGTGGCAGTCGGCTTTCGGCAATTCCACCATATTGATACCTTGCTGAAAAGGTTTTATTTTTTTTAATATTTTTTCGTTTTTGCCTTTGCCCACACGCACTTGCAGCTTGTCGGGATTTTGTGTGGCGTGGTCGAGGAACAAATTTGCCCACAGTTCGGCTTTTCCGGTATTGTCGCTGCGGCTGCTCCACAACACCACTTTGTTTTCGTCCAACAACTCCACCGGCACATCGCTTAGTGCCCAACCTTCGCTATTGCTCACCTGCACCGTAAAACGTTGTGTAGGTAGGCAATGCCATATTTGTTGAAACTGCGCCAATTCGCCTTCGGTGAGGTCTTTCCACAGTTCCCATTTTCCGAAGTCGTTTACTTCTCCGGCGGTGAGCTTACCTTGCAGGTTTGTATCGGCGGCATCTTGTCGCAACAAAGGGGAGGTCGGCGAGGCGGCACTTGTAGGTTCGTCTTTAACTTTGCGCAACGAAGGGGGCGGCGAGGCGGTTGTAGGTTCGTTTTTAACTACTTCATTAATTCTACGGTCGTAAGGTGTTCCTTTATGAGCGGCTGCATCGTAAGTGCCTAGTGTTTTTGAAGCAATTGATTCAACCATTCTTGTGGGCATAGCTTCCAAATCTTCGCGGGTAACAGCCTTTATTTCTACAGCACGGTTTCCCTTTTCTTCTGTCATTTCAAAAACTTCTTCTCTGTTACTTGAAACAGGTTGCAGAAAAAAGTTGTGAAGAAGTGTAGCCTCTTCGTATAAATGCAGCGTATCGCTCACAAAGGGTTCGTAGTTTGGTGCATAAATGCCAAATACATATTTTCCGGTAGGCAAAACGTAGCTGTAAGCACCCTCTTTGTCCGAAAATATCAAATATGGCATACTGCTTATTGCAATAGAAGCTGTTAAAGGGAGATGCGTGTGGGCATCATACACACTGCCTTCTATTTTGCTGTTCTGTGCCTGTATCTGGCAGGTATTGAGCCATAATATTATTCCCCCAAGCAAAACGTTTAAAAATTTCATATAAGAATAAAAAAATAAAATCCATAAAAAAAATAGGTCAATAAAACTATCAGCAAACAAACGATAAAACACACAAAGAATTGTCATTTTATTGTCTTTTTTTATGTAAAAATATAGTGATATTGTTTATAAATAAGGAATATGAAAAAAAAGACGGCATCCAATAAAACCAAAAAAAATATTAGGAGCAACTTTGATACGATTAAATTATAAAAATTGTACTTTTTTACCTACCTTAGCACTTTATAACGCCGATACCTGCATTTGCTGTTTGCGCAAAATAGGAACGGACAGATAAAGAACGAATGAGGTGTTGGCGGCGTATTTCCAAAAACATAAAAACATTCTAAAACAAGTATAATAATATGAGTTGGATTCGTTCTTTTTTCACCTCTTCCATCGGCAAAAAAGTGATTATGGCAATTACGGGCTTATTTCTATGCCTGTTTTTGGTAATACACATGGCGGGCAATTTTCAGTTGCTCATTCCCGATGGTGGGCAGTCTTTTAATGCTTATGCGCATCTTATGACTTCTTCGCCCATTATCAAAATTGCTTCGTGGGGCACTTATCTTTTTTTCCTGTTGCACGCCTTCGACGGGCTGTATTTGGCATATCGCAACCGCCAGTCGCGCCCTCTGCGCTATGCCGCCGGTGCGCCGGGTCGCTCCAATACTTCGTGGGCATCGCGCAGTATGGCACTCTTGGGTGCTTTGATTTTCTTTTTCTTGGTAGTTCACATGAAAAGTTTTTGGTTTGAATACAAATTCGGCCATCTTCCTACTGACCAATGGGGCAATAAAGATTTGTATCAAATCGTAAAAGTTGCTTTTTCGCAATGGTGGTATGTAGCTTTTTATTTATTGTCGCTCATAGCTTTGTCGTATCACCTGATGCACGGTTTTCAGAGTGCTTTCCGCACTTTGGGTTTGATGCACAATAAATACACCCCTATCATACAAAGCATCGGTTTGCTATATTCCATCGGTATTCCTTTGGGTTTTGCTATACAGCCGCTTTATATGTTGTGGCTATCTATGAACGGCGGTTAAAAAAATCGCAGATATGTTCTTTTTTTCTTTTTATTATTATTGTGAATTAAAAAAAATCAACTCCCGATATGTCCTTAGATGCAAAAATTCCTGCCGGTGCATTAGCCGATAAATGGAAAATGTATAAATCTACCGTATCTTTGGTAGCACCACACAACAAACGCAAAATAGAAATCATCATTATAGGCACTGGTCTTGCCGGAGCCTCTGCCGCCGCCACCTTAGCCGAGTTGGGTTATCGTGTCAAAGCATTCTGTTTTCAAGACAGCCCCCGCCGCGCTCACTCCATCGCCGCACAGGGTGGTATCAACGCCGCCAAAAACTACCAAAATGACGGCGACAGCACCTATCGTCTTTTTTACGACACCATCAAAGGCGGCGACTACCGCGCCCGCGAAGCCAATGTGCATCGCCTCGCCGAAGTAAGTGCCGCCATCATTGACCAGTGCGTAGCACAAGGTGTGCCCTTCGCCCGCGAATACGGCGGCTTACTCGCCAATCGCTCTTTCGGAGGGGTGCAGGTACGCCGTACTTTCTACGCACGCGGACAAACCGGACAGCAGCTATTGCTCGGCGCATACAGCGCGCTCAATCGCCAGATTGCACTAGGCAATGTGGAAATGTTCAACCGCCACGAAATGCTGGAGTTGGTGAAAATTGACGGCAAAGCCCGCGGCATTATCGCCCGAAATCTCATCACAGGTGCTTTGGAACGTCATTTCGGACACGCTGTAGTATTGGCTACCGGCGGCTATGGCAATGTGTTTTATCTTTCTACCAACGCAATGGGCAGCAATGTTACCGCCGCCTGGAAATGCTACAAACAAGGTGCTTTTTTCGGAAACCCCTGCTTCACACAAATTCACCCCACTTGTATTCCGGTGAGTGGCGACCACCAGTCCAAACTCACGCTGATGTCGGAGTCTTTGCGCAACGACGGGCGCGTGTGGGTGCCCAAACGCAAAGAAGATTGTGATAAAAATCCGGCAGACATCAAAGAAGAAGACCGCGATTATTATTTGGAGCGCATTTATCCGGCTTTCGGAAACTTGGTGCCGCGCGATGTGGCTTCAAGGGCTGCCAAATATGTATGCGATGAAGGAAGAGGCGTGGGAAAAACCAAAATGGCAGTTTATTTGGATTTCAAAAGTGCCATTGAACGGGACGGCAAAGGAGCAGTGGAAGCACGCTACGGTAATTTATTTGAAATGTATCAGCGCATCACCGATGAAGACCCTTACAAAACACCCATGCGCATTTATCCCGCCGTACACTACACGATGGGCGGCTTGTGGGTAGATTATGAACTGAGTACCACCGTACCCGGCTTGTATGCCACCGGCGAATGTAATTTCTCCGACCACGGAGCCAATCGTTTGGGTGCTTCGGCATTGATGCAAGGTTTGGCAGACGGTTATTTTATATTGCCTTATACCATCGGCGCATATTTATCCAAAGAAATCGCCACCAAACCCATTTCTACCGACCACCCCGCTTTTGTGGAAGCCGAAAATAAAGTGCGCAATGATTTGAGTCGTTTGTTGGGTATCAATGGAAATATGACCGTAGATGAATACCACCGCGAACTCGGAAAAGTGATGTGGGATAAAGTAGGTATGGCACGCAACGAAGCAGGTTTGAAACAGGCGGTGAGCGAAATTCAGCAGATACGCGGCGACTTTTGGAAAAATGTGCGCATACCCGGTAAAGCCGAAGAACTGAATGTAGAATTGGAAAAAGCTGCCCGTGTTGCCGACTTTTTGGAGTTGGGTGAATTGATGGCATTAGATGCACTCAATCGCAATGAAAGCTGCGGCGGACATTTTCGCAGCGAATACCAAAGCGACGGCGAAGCCCAACGCCGCGATGACGAATATATGTATGTATCGGTTTGGGAACACAACAGTAATGTTTCAACACCGGTGCTGCACAAAGAAGAATTGAAATACGAAGTAGTGAAACCAACAACGAGAAGTTATAAGTAGTATCATCAATCACAATAGAATAAAGAGGATTTGCAGTTATTTTTTTCGGCAGCAATTCACACTTTTTTCAATTAAAAAATAAAACATCAATCAATGAAACTCAATCTAAAAATATGGCGGCAGCGCAATGCGCAAGATGCCGGAAAAATAGTGGATTATCAAATTGACCATGTGGAGAGTGATATGTCGTTTTTGGAGATGATGGACGTACTCAATCAGCAACTCATCAAAAAAGGAGACGACCCTGTTGCTTTTGACCACGATTGTCGCGAAGGAATTTGCGGTATGTGCAGTATGGTTATCAACGGTCGCCCGCACGGACCCTGGGAGCGCACCACCACCTGCCAATTGCACATGCGAGCCTTCAAAGATGGCGACACCATCTATATTGAGCCGTTTCGCGCCGGTTCTTTTCCGGTGGTGAGGGATTTGGTCGTGGACAGAAGTGCCTTTGACCGCATACAGCAGGCGGGCGGTTTTGTGTCGATAAATACAGGTAATGCCGTAGATGCCAACTGTATTCCGATTGAAAAACGCAACGCTGATGCTGCTTTTGATTCGGCGGCTTGCATCGGTTGCGGGGCTTGTGTGGCAGCTTGTCCCAATGCGGCAGCGGCATTGTTTACATCTGCCAAAGTAGCACATTTGGCTCTCTTGCCACAAGGTGAGCCGGAACGCTATCGCCGCGTACTTAGCATGGTCAATCAAATGGACAATGAGGGTTTTGGCGGCTGCACCAATATCGGTGCTTGCGAAGCCGAATGTCCGAAAGGTATTTCGGTTGCCAATATAGCTCTGATGAATAAAGACTATTTGCGTGCCAGCTTAGTAATACAGCAAGAAACAGCAGTTGCCGAAGAAGGCGGATAAAAAAAGTAGTTTAATTTTTTTAACAAAAAATAAAAAACCTATCAGTCGGCAAAAACTGATAGGTTTTTTGTATGTTTTCGTTTTTATGCTTGTGTAGGAGGTCCACCGCCAAAGTTCATCGGCGGAATATGCCCGCCGCCGGAGTCGGTGATTTCACCTTGCGCATTTTCAAATTTGGAAATGTTATCTTCCAAAGCTCGCAGCAAACGCTTGGCGTGTATGGGTGTGAGCAAAATACGAGAGCGCACTTTTGCTTTGGGCATACCGGGCAGCACTTGAATAAAATCTAATACAAACTCGGTAGCAGAATGTGTAATAACTGCCAAATTAGAGTAAACACCTTCGGCTACATTTTCAGATAATTCAATGCTTATTTGGTTCTTTTTTTCGTCAGACATATAATCGGGTTGATAGAATACAAATAAAGTGATAATATTATTTTATAAGGTACAAAACAATACAAATTCCACCTATAATAAGTTCATCAGAAAACTTTAAAAGTTAATTCTTTTTGCTCTTTTATTTGATATTATGCCAATATTATATATTTGTTTTCTTAAAATCAATAAAGTATATGTTTTTCTTATTCCGATTATTCGCGCTCTTTCATCCATTTTACAATGGCAGGGGCGAGTTCTTTTTGGGAGCGTGCGCCCACAAATACGCCGATGTGTCCACCCGGAAACTCGTACATCGTTTTATCCTTAGAGCCTACCGCATCGTTGAGCGGGCGCGTACATACCGGCGGCACGATGTGGTCTTCTTTGGCATAAATGGTGAGTAGGGGCATCGTGATGTTTTTTAAATCTACTTTTCTGCCGTCCAGCTCCAATTCGCCTTTGATGAGCTTGTTGTGCTGATACATATCTTTGATAAAGCGGCGATAGGTTTCGCCGGCTTGAGCGGGACTGTCGGCAACCCATTTTTCCATACGCAAAAAATTGAGCAAAGTAGCTTGATCTTTCACCACTTTGTTCATATTTTGATATTTGCGCATTTTGTTGAGTGGTTTGAGCAAATCGAAGCCGGAGTTGAGAAAATCGCCCGACACCACTCCGCCGAAGCCGTCCACAATGGTATCTACGGGCATTGTTTTTGCCCATTTAAATAATAAACCTTCGTTGGGTGCAAAGTCTATGGGAGCAACCAAGGTGATGAGGTTTTTTATTTTTTCGGGATACAAAGCGGCATACATTACACTAAATGTACCGCCTTGGCACACCCCCAACAAATTTACACTTTCTGTTTGGTGTGTTTCGCGGATATAATCAACGGCATCGTTGAGGTGCTCGTTGATATAGGTTTCCAGCGTTTTGTAGCGGTCAATGGCAGAAGGATAGCCCCAATCTATCAAGTAAATGTCGCTGCCTTCGGAGAGGAGTTTTCGGATAAGGCTGCGGTCTTCCTGCAAGTCCATCATCTCCCAGCGATTTACGAGGGCGTAGCTAATCAGCAAAGGTGTTTTTACACTTGCCTTGCCTTCGCGCTTAAAGCGGTAGAGTTTTACTTTTCCATCGCTCCACACTATTTCGCGGGGTGCAGTGGCAATGTCCACAGTATTCACGCTTTGTATGTTGCGCAAGGCATTGCTCATTTCCGATAAGCGGTCGGCCCATTGCTCTATGGTTGTTTTCATGATTTTTTATTTTAAAAAAGAGTAAAAAATAGGTGCACAAAAAATAAAAATATCTTATTCTCTGTATTATTTATGCTTTTTTGCGCGGTGTGGTGTTGCGTTTGGGCGTAGTTGCCGGCGGCGTATTGTCATTATCTACGTTTTTTTCTGCAAACAAATCCACTTTTTTGGTATCGGCGGCAATTAGTGCGGTTGTGGTAGCAGATTTGGGTGCGGCGGCGGCAGGGCTATTTTCTATGGCGGTGAGGCGTTTTTCCAAACGGCGGATTTTGTTGCGCAAAGCTGCCAATTCTGCGGCGGCATCGTCAAATTGCGAGCGCGTAACGAGCGGCACATTTTCCAAATACAGTTCGGTGGCTTTGTCCACGAGCGATTTTACCTGCACGGCTGCTGCTGAACTGCTGCCCTGCAAAGCGGCGTACTGGTCGGTGCGCATCAGAGCAATGAGTTTTTCTTCGAGTGTATCCATGTAGGTTTTGCTGAAATCTTCGAAGTCGGGCATCGTGTTGTTGGCGCGATAGCTTTTTTCCATTGCCTGCAAAGTTTCGGAGAGGGCAGGGGCTGCTGCCGCCTGACTGAGGCTTTGGAGTTGCATACTTTGCTGTACATAGCGGTTGTATGCAAAACGCGCTTCGTTGAGTAGGCGCAAAATTTCGGTTTCGCGTCCTTTTGCCATCATATTTTCAAAAGGAGCCATTTGCTGCTGCAAAGTGTCGTTGAGTTGCAGCAAAAACGAAAACCATTGGTCGGTGTTGCCTTGTGCCCATTGTTGTTGGAAAGGCTGCCACGCATTATTTTTGAGCTGAAGGTTTTGGGCAGCACTCATAAAGCTGTCAAACATTTTGTCGGAAGCCTCTTGCCATTCTTTTGGGAAGAAATTTTTGTTGAAACCCATCACCGGATTTACAAATTGCAATAATGCTTTGGTATCAAAAATGTTTTTGATTTGTTCGGCATCAAAGTTGCCGTTTTTGAGCAGGTCGGCAGTACGGCTCCACGCTTGTTTGAGGTGTTGTTGGAGTTGTTCAAAACTGTGGTAGTAGGGTTTCATAGCAGCAGGAATTTTGTCGGCGAGGGCATTTTGAAAAAAACGCTCTCCTTGTTCTGCCCATTGTTGCCATTGTTTGGCAGGATTCCATTGTTCCATCGTTTGTTGGGAATGGCGGCTTTGCTCTTGTGCCCAGTCGCTCCAGCGTTTGCCGAAATGTTGTTGTATTTTTGCCCACTCCTGCATTTGTTGCGGCATTTGCGCCATCGGGTCGTTTTTTTCGCTGTTGGCACTCCATTGTTGTAGCCATTGTTGGCTGGCTTTGAGCCATTCTTCCGATAATTGCTGCGGTGTGTCGGATTTATTTTCGGTGTTGGTATTGTTCCAGTTGTTCATCATTTTCAACGAACTATCTGCCCATTGCTCCCACCACGTTTTATTGTTACTCATATTATAAAAAAGGTATTTTTTTTTAAAAATAAATGAAGATTAAAAAGCGGGTATAAAAAAAGCGACGGTTTAAAGGTGTCGGAAAATTATATCCATAACCGTTTAAACCGCCGCTAAACCCTAAAATTTGATTACAATCAATATTTATTCAATTAACTAATCCTCAAAAAAAATTAAGCAAACAAATTTTGTACGGCTTTTGTGTTTTTAACCATAGTATCGGTCATTTGATTAAAAAGCTCCAAATATGATTTGCCCAAACGTGCGTTGCGCTCTTGTACTTTTGCAAAAGAAAACTCTTGAACGAGTTCGGTGCAAAAATCTACGCTTTGGCTCACTTGTTTGCTTTGGAGTTCTATCCATTTTTCCACTAATTCGGCAGGCTGGTGTTTGCTGTCGTTTTGCAACAGATTTTTGTTGGCGTTGAAATAATCAACTGTTAATTTTTGAGCTTGTTGTACCAATTTTTCATTTGCGCCCAAAGTTTCCACTAATATTTTAGTGCTGTCGCTTACATTTTTCAATAAATCCAAATTGTTGTTTACAATTTGCTCGTAAGTATTGTTATTTTCAACTGCTTTTTTCATGATATTGTCTTTTTTTTGTTAAATTTGAATTTGATACTGCAAAGATAGCGGCAGATGGCGGGGCTATACAAGTTGTTTTTTTAAATAAATATAATGACTTTTTAGTTAAATTTGTCTTTTATTTAAAATATATATTTGATTATCAGTGTTTTATGTTGTATAATATTTGTGCTGACTTGTGCACTTTTCTGTGATAAAAAATAAAATTATGGGAGATAAATTGCGAAAATTCAAGCGTTTTTCGGATAGCCTCCTGCCACACGAGGTACGTTATCTGTGGCAGCAGCAGCATTTCAAAGAGGAGAATAATCGTTCTATTCTGGAAAAAATCCTTCAGCGTCAAAGCAGCAAAGATATTATTTTTGATACTGCGCTCGACAAACGCCGCTATTCCAATATAAAAAAATGGATAGAAGAAAAACTAAACAGCATTGATGTAGATGTGCAATTGGCGTGGATGCACCATTTGGAGCAACAAATCAATACCGACTCCATTACACCTGCCGAAGAAAAACAACTCCTCAAAGCGATTAAAAATTACAATGCTGTTACGTTTTATTTTACCAAATTTTATGAACTGGCACTTACTTACCGCCATTATTTGCTCATCAGAATGCGCTATACCGAATATCAGTTGGTGGAGCAGTTTTTGGAGCGTATGGCGGCGAGTTATCAGCGGGCTTTGGCAGTAAATGAGCAAATTCACCGCGCTACCTTAGATATTGTAAATGAATATGCCGCCACCGCCGAGCAAAATAATACCCCCTCGTGGGAGCAGCACCTCACCGATATTTTTTATGACGAAACCATAGACGGCAGCAACCGTTATCTGGCATTTGTACGGCTGATTTTTTGGTATTTCAACCGCCGCAATTTTGAGCAACTCGGCGAAAAACTGACCTATTTAGACCAAATATTTGCCGGCGGCACTTTTTACAGCAGACGTTTGCTCATCAACTACTACGGCAATCGCCTGATGTACCATGCCCGCTGCCACGAGTGGGAGCAGGCGGAGTATTTCGGCTATTTGTCGCTGCAATATCATACCACCGAATATTTGCATTATGTCAATAATTTATGTGCTGTATTGTTGCGCCGCCACAAATATCAGGAAGCCTTTGTATTGTTGCAAGCGGCACTACCCGATATGAAAACCACCTCCAATTATCACAGTAAAATCGGTTTTGTGGCTTTTTATATAAAATGTTTGCTCTACAATAAACAATACAAACAAGCCGAAAATTTTGCCGAGTCGTTTTTTAATGTATATCGCAAGGAGATTTTTACGCATCGCTGGCATTTGTTTTTTTCGGCATATTTGGAAACTTTTCTGGCACAGCGCAAATATGGTCGCCTGCTGACGGTGGTGCATCGGCTGCAATTAATGAAATATGAAAAAAAATATCAGCACAATGCCAATTATCTGCCCACAATCTGGTGGTATTATGCGTTGTCGCAATATAAAGAAGGTGAATTGCCGGAAGATGATTTGAAAAAAATAATTTTGGAAAATGGAAAAATACATTTGCAAGACAACAACAAACGCTATGCAATGGACGATTTGTTAGATACCTTGCAGCCACACATGAACAATATCGTTCAAAAAGCGCGTGCGCTGATGAACACTTCGGGTGTTTAGTTGTTGTTGTAAATGTGCGAAGTATTAACTTTGCGCTTTATTTTTATAAACAACAACAACTTATTTTCAACGATTATGTATCCTGCCGAACATGTTATTCCGCGCAAAAAGACCTCACTGATTTTGGTTTTGAAGAAGTAGAAAGCCCTGAAGCCGTAGATACTGTACTTCAGCAAGGAGGTACTGTGTTTGCGGTTATCAATTCCATTTGCGGCTGCGCTGCTGCTAATGCCCGCCCTGCCGCCAAACATGCCGTACAAAACAGCGGCAAACGCCCCGACCATCTCATCACTGCTTTTGCCGGTGTAGATACTGCCGCCGTGAACCGTTTGCGCGAACACTTGCTGCCGTACCCCCCTTCTTCGCCTGCTATGGCTTTGTTCAAAGACGGAAAATTGGTTCATATCATCGAACGCTACCAAATAGAGGGCAGACCCGCCGAATTGATAGCCGACAATCTGAAAGCTGCTTTTGAGCAATATTGTTGATATGGAAAAAAGCAAAAAATATTATTAAAAAAACAAAAGGGGTTCTGCTTCAAGCAAGCAGAACCCCTTTTTGTTAAAATATCTTTTTACTATGCCGTAATGTAACTTTTGTTGCTTTAAAACGGAAAGCCACTTTCTATTTTTGCGGCTCTTAAAAAAAAATTATGATAAATACCGTAGAAACACCACAACAAACCGACCTCAGAAGACAGGACAGTATCTGTGTAAACGAGAGCCAACAACAAAATACGGCTTGGTACAAACAACTGAAATATACGCTTGTAGGCATTGCTTTTGGCATCATATTCGTAAAAGCGGAAATTATCAGTTGGTATCGTATTCAAGAGATGTTTCGTTTGCAATCGTTTCACATGTATGGTGTTATCGGCAGTGCTGTGTTGGTGGGTATGGTATCGGTGTGGCTGATAAAGCGTTTTAATGTACGCACTTTGAATGGCGAAACGATAGAATTTCACCCTAAAGCTTTTAACAAAGGACAAATTTTTGGCGGTTTGATGTTCGGCATCGGCTGGGCTATTACAGGAGCTTGTCCGGGACCTTTGTTTGCCCAAATCGGCAGTGGAGCTACGGTAATTGTGGTTACGCTGCTCAGTGCCATCGCCGGAACTTGGCTCTACGGCTATTTCCGCGAAAAACTCCCGCATTAAATTACTTTCAGAACTTTTTTTAAGTGATGTTAAAACTGCTTCTGATAAAAATAATGTTTAAAAACTCAATTCTTGCTTAATAAAATCTAAAAAAGGATTCTATTTGCCAATGTTTTTTTTGTAAAATTCAGCAATTTCTTGAAAGCTAAATGCTGAGACTCGGGAAAATTGCTGAATAATAAAAATTACTCCCCCATTTGCCTTTAATTCCTCTCCTCCAATCTAAATAGCTCTTTGGCATTTTTCGGTTGGAATAGAGCTGCACATTTTTATGTAAAATAAACCGTACAAGATCATTTTTTGTTACGGTTTTTTTATATTATCCCTATCAAAAACTGCTACCTCTTTTGTCCTCACCGAATGTTTTGATAAAATATCACCATTCAAAAAAAAATGAGAAAAAATAAAATTAGTATTGTAGATATGTTAGCTAATTGCGTATATTTGTAGGTATTAGATTATGTGTGCAATATTGTGCGGGTGTAGTAGTTAGCGGCAAGCATAAACAACGACAGCGCGAATTATGACTAACAGGATACAAAAGACAATTATTAGTGAATTTCTGACCTTAGTTGATAAAGACTTTATAACGGAGACTGAAGTGTTAGAATTAATTTCAACGGTTGATAGCTTGTACAAAAAGAGACATCTAACAGACAGCGATTTTTACAGGCAAAAGATTGAGCTAATTATTAGGTACTTAACTTCTGCCGCTAAAAGTGTAAAAAATAATAGGACAAATAAAAATGTAAAACTGACTTTACATTCAGATTTGCGAAAAATCTTTGACAGCGACTTAGGTGGTATTGATTATAGCAGGACTTCGTTATCAGACCTTGATAAGTTAGACAACGATAAAGTAATTCCTATTTCATTGCAGACAGTTCAAATCGTTTTAGAGAATTTAATAATCCCTAAAAGACGACTTACATCAGAAACTGACTTTGAGAAATTGGTAACAGGACAGCTTGCCGACATTTTTGGCAAAGAACATGTTCACAGACAATATAGTGTTGGTGGTTTTCTTGCACTCAAAACCGACATTGATGTGGGTAATGGACAAGTTGGAATTGAACTTAAAATTGCAGACAACTTGAGTGCGACTGATATGCAACGAATTATCGGACAAGTGGTTTATTACAAAAGACGTTTCTACAACAACAATTTACTGCTTTTTATTGTAAGTAAATCGACAATCAATCCGAAAATTAAAGAATTAAAAGACTTTTTAGAAGAACTTGGAACGGTAGTAGTATTCACAACAGCAATCAACGTATGATGACAGAAAGGCAGCCTCCAACACAAGATTTGCATCAGGCGGACTGAAGTGCAAAGACTCAACTACAGCTTTTAATTGAACTTTAGTAATAATATCAACGTTTGTACTTCAATTTTCCGACTGAACGCAAAGCCGTAACCCGCCGATATATATATATATATATATATGAATATCCAAGAAGAAATTGCGGAATATATAAACAGCCACTCAGAACAAAAACGTGTTGATTTGCAAACATTACACGACAATCTTCTGAAACTAATGCCCAAGAGTAAACTATGGTTTTTAGATGGTAAAGACGATAAAGGAAAAATTGTTACTAATCCGAATATCGGCTATGGAGTGCAAACTATAAAGTACGCTGATGGTAAAACCAAAGAGTTTTATCAGATTGGCGTTAGCGGCAATACAACAGGTATTTCGGTTTATGTTATGGGTATTGAAGACAAAAAATATCTACCTGAAACATACGGAAAAACAATAGGAAAGGCAAGCGTAACGGGTTATTGCATTAAGTTCAAAACTTTAGAGGATATAAACATTGACATACTTAAAGAAGCAATACAGGACGGACTTAAAAGGACAAGTGGCTGATGGCAACCGAAAAAAACGAACCACTAACAACGTGTATGCGATAATAATTCGTAACCTCACATAATAATTTTCAAAAAAACATCAATGAAAGTAATCATCACAGGAGTAACAGGAATGGTAGGCGAAGGCGTATTGTTTGAATGTTTAAGCAATACCCTTGTTACCGAAATTTTAGTTTTGGGCAGAAAAAAATACGACTTACAACATACCAAAGTGGAAGAATTAATTTTGGAAGATTTTTCTGAAATCAACAAACATTCCGAAATATTAAAACAGTACGATGTTTGTTTCTTTTGTGCCGGCGTAAGTTCGGTGGGTGAAAACGAAGAAAGTTTTACAAAAAAAACATACGATTTTGTAGTTCCCTTTGCCACAAAGTTGTCACAAATAAATCCAGAAATGACGTTCATTTATGTGTCAGGAAGTAGAACCGACAGCACCGAAAAAGGAAAAGTGATGTGGGCAAGAGTAAAAGGCAAAACAGAAAACGCACTAATGAGACTGCCATTCAAGGGGCAATACAATTTCAGACCAGCTATAATGAAGGCAACCAAAGGACAAAAAAATGTAAAAACCATTTACAGAATAATCGGTACTTTATTAGCTCCATTTTTCTCCGCAAATACATTATCACTTACACAAGTAGGGCGAGCAATGATTAACGCTGTGTCAAAAGGCTATCCAACAAAAATTTTGGAAGTAAATGACATTAAAGTATTGGCTAAATAAAAGCGTATTTAATGAAAGCAAGCGTTTTTTTTAATATCCCACCTGCACAAAGTTGAAAACGCTTGAGCGTTGCTTTTCCAAAAGAGAGCGAAACAAACAACAAAATTTTATAATTTTGTGAATATATTTAAACTAAAGAAAATATGAGAATTTTAAAAAAGATTTTAATCGCATTAGCAATCATTATTGCGATTCCATTAATTGTTGCTTTGTTCGTGAAGAAAGATTATGCCGTAGAAAAGGAAATTGTCATCAATGCACCCAAAGCAGAAGTTTTTGAATATATTAAATTTCTTAAAAACCAAGACAATTACAGCAAATGGAACAAAATAGATCCGAATATGAAAAAGACCTACACAGGAACAGATGGAACGGTCGGCTTTATTTCGGCTTGGGAAAGTAAAAACGAAAATGTGGGCGTTGGCGAACAAGAAATTCTGAAAATCACGGAAGGAGAAAGAATAGACACAAAACTACGTTTCAAAGCACCTTTTGAGGCGCAAGATGACGCTTATATGATTACCGAAGATGCAGAAAATAATCAAACAAAAGTGAAATGGGGATTCAAAGGCGCATTTCCTTATCCTATGAACCTGATGGGTTTATTTTTGAATATGGATAAGGAAATAGGCAGCGATTTGGAAACAGGATTAAATAATTTAAAAACAATTTTAGAAAAAAATTAAATCATGAGACTCGGAGCGTTTTCTATCAGTCTTGCCGTAAAAGACATACATACATCTAAAGCATTTTATGAAAAATTAGGTTTTACTTACAAAGGAGGAAACATAGACCAAAACTGGGTGGTTTTAAAAAACGAAAACGCCGTCATCGGTTTGTTTCAGGGTATGTTTGAAGGCAATATTATAACCTTTAATCCGGGCTGGGACGGCAATGCTCAAAACCTTGATGAGTTTGACGATGTAAGGAAAATTCAAGAAACCTTAAAAAATAATGGAATAGCTTTAACCAGAGAAGCAGACCCAACTACAGAAGGTGCGGAATACATAACCCTCACCGACCCCGATGGAAATAATATTTTAATAGACCAACATAGATAAAAAAAATATTAAGTATGGCTACCGTAAACGTTTACTTGACATTCAACGGAAATTGTAGAGCAGCATTCGATTTTTACAAATCCGTATTTGGCGGAGAATATCCCTATATGGGTACTTTTGGCGAAATGCCGCAAGGTGAAAACAGCAAGCCGCTCTCTGAAGAAGATGCAAAAAAAATTATGCACGTGGTATTACCCATCAGTAAAGAAACTTGCCTGATGGGTAGCGACATCGGCGGAGAATGGACTCCAAATCATAAGGAAGGCAACAATTTCTCTATCTCTATCAATGCGGAAAGCAAGGCAGAAGCCGATAAACTTTTCAATGCGCTTTCAGCAGGCGGACAAGTGACTATGCCCTTGAACAGCACCTTTTGGGGAGCTTATTTTGGAATGTTTACTGATAAATTTGGTATCAACTGGATGGTGAATTTTGACGAAGAACCAACAGCGTAGAAAAAATAGTTATATATAGCGGAGTGGTGTTTAGCGTTTGGTTTTAAAAAAAAATTGAGAAAGAAATACAAAATTACATACGCACAACTGCGTATGTAATTTTGTTTATGGACAACCTTACGAATAAGTGCGTAAAGACAACGAAAGTATGAAAGATAACTTTTCCACACAATCAGACAAATACGCAAAATATCGTCCGGTATATCCAAGCGACTTTTTTGCTTACCTGAACTCAATTATTCCAAATAAACAAAACGCTTGGGACTGCGGAACAGGAAACGGACAAGTTGCTGCTGAATTAGCGAAAACATTTGATAATGTTTTTGCAACAGACATCAGCCAATCCCAAATAAACAATGCTTTACGAGCCGACAACATCTTATATTCCGTTCAACCTGCCGAAAAAACAGATTTTGACAAGGGACAATTTGACTTAATCGTTGTTGCACAAGCTATTCATTGGTTTGACTTTGACAAATTTTACGCAGAAGTGAGTCGGACAGCAAAAAACAACGCTTTACTTTGTGTTGTCGGCTATAGTCGTGTAAAAATTTCTGAACAAATTGATAAGGTAATTACTGACTTTTATACTAATGTAATTGGGGCGTATTGGGACAAAGAACGAAAATATATTGACGAGAATTACACTACTATTCCGTTTCCGTTTGATGAAATCCGAACACCAAATTTTATAAACACACAACATTGGACATTGGAGCATTTAATTGGTTATTTGAACACTTGGTCGGCTGTAAAACATTTTATCAAACAAAACAACTTCAATCCAATAGAAAAATTGCAAAAAGATATTGAACAACTTTGGGGAAACAAACACACAAAAGAAATTTATTTTCCTTTGCTTTTACGAATAGGACGAATAACGACTAAATGACACAAAAAAAGGCAGATATTTGCCAAAAACGGAGATGAATGGGCTTTGATTGGGTATTTTCTTTCAAGATTCAAAGCCTGTTTTTTTTATTGAACTTTTATGCTAAAAATCCTCGCCCTTTTGCCCATTCCGAAAATCTTGGTGCAAAGACTTAATTGCTGTCGGGATAATTTTTTTGCTGCTGTAAATTTGGGCGGCAAATCCTGTGCTTTTCCATTTTTTTTAAAAAAATCATCAATAAAACAATAAATTATCAGAACTTTGTCTGAAAGTATGTGATAAATTGGGGGAGAATAGGAATGCGCAGATAATAAAGAAGTTGTTTGTACCTAACGCTACCATCTGTCTATAATAAAGTAGTATATATTTTATTGTGGAGAGGGGAGTATCTGAATAGATAATTGCAATGAAAAATACAAAATAATAGAATTGAAAATTTACCTTTATGAATTATCCGGATATTATTCAACAAGTACCACCTGTTTTATACGAGGATAACCATATCCTTATTGTGAACAAACCCGCCGGCGTGCCCACCCAACGCGACCAAAGCCGTGATATGGCATTGGTGGATATTTTGAAAAAATATTTGGTGGATAAACACCAAAAAGCGGGCAATGCTTTTTTGGGGATTGTGCACCGCATCGACCGTCCGGTGTCGGGGCTGCTGATGTACGCCAAAACGAGCAAAGCCCTCGACCGCCTCACGGAGATGTTCCGGCGGCGCGAAATAGAAAAAACCTATTGGGCGGTGGTGCGCAATGCCCCCCCGCAGCCCGAAGCCGAACTCGTGCACTGGCTCATCAAAAATACCGCTACCAATATTTCAAGGGCATACAAAGAAGAACGCCCCCTCACCAAACGCTGCGAACTCTCGTACAGCACCCTTTTGCGTTTGGATAATTACTATTTGCTGGAAGTAAAACCCAAAACCGGCAGACACCACCAAATCCGCGTACAACTATCCACGATAGGGTGCAGCATCAAAGGCGATGTAAAATACGGTGCGCGCCGCCCCAATGCAGACGGGCGCAGCATACACCTGCACGCCCGCCGCCTACAATTTATCCACCCTATCAAAAAAGAACCCATAGATATAGCAGCACCGCCGCCCGACGACCCCATCTGGAACGAAATTATGCGCCGTTTGGCATAACCAAACTCCCATCTGTTGTTAGCAAAAACTTAACATAGATAAATTTGCTTTTTTGCCCTTTTTATGGTAATTTTACATAATAATTGGAAAGCAATTATGATTCCTGCATTCAATTGAAACTTTACATGCTGCACGAATAATTTGTATTTTGCGTGTCGGTATATTTGTATTGTTTTTCAATATTTTATGTATTGATTTTTTTAACTATAAATATTGTTTTTTTCTATGAAATCTATTTTAGTACTTACGGATTTTTCAAAATGTGCGGGCAATGCTATGCTCTATGCTTTGGAACTGGCAAAACGCAACGGTGCTGTCGTCAATGCTATCAATCTTATTTATCCTACCGAAGATGTTGATAGCAGTTTGTACAGTACCTATTTTGTGGGAAATTATATCGGTGTTAAAAAAGAAACTATGAACCGTTGGATACGGAAATACAAAAAAATGGAAGCCTATCAAGATGTACAAATCAATGGAACTTGTGAGGTGGGCTTTATGCCGAACAGTATTGAACGCTATGTAGAAAACTATAAAACAGATATAGTAGTGATGGGAACGATGGGTGCTTCGGGTATAGCAGGTATTTTGGGTAGCAATGCCGCCCAACTCATAGCTGCCGTAAAAGTACCCACACTTTTGGTTCCGCCTCTTGCACGTTTTAAAGAAAAATCTAAAATATGCCTCTCCGCCGATTTTGATACTATTTTACAAGATAATAATAAAAAGGCATTGAAAGAATTTTTGGAAGCCCACCGCACTGATACGCTGGAAGTATTGCATGTAATACGCGATGAAGAAAAAGTGAATAAAAAGATAGAAGGCAAAATAAAAGATGCCATTCATCATCATCTTTCTTATCAGTTTCACTATACCCACGACTCCAACGTGGCGCAGGCTATTAATAATTTTGTAGAAACCGACAATATAGATGTGTTGTGCTCTATTACGCATCATCACAGCTTTTTATACCGTTTGTTTGTGCGCAAAAGCGTCACCAAATCTATGGCACTCAAAGCCATCAAACCGATTTTTGTATTGCACGAGGCATAGCGGAAGTGGCGATATGATAAAACCTCACCGACATTTTCGGAGTGTCGGTGAGGTTTTTTTTTAATACCCAAAAGAGGTATCGTCTCAGCGCAATAAGGTGGATAAATTATTTTCCGTACAAATACTGCTTACCTATCACCACACTTGAAGGGGTTTGTTATTTTCTTTTTTATAAAAAAACCTTCTTTTTTTTCATAACCCAAAATATAACGAATCAGCACCTCCTCTTCTTTTACGCTGTTTTTGCATTTAACTGTTTCGTCAATAGTCAGGGGAGTGGAGCAAATAAAAAGGCTCGTAAACTTTAAATCTGCCAAATCTTTTTGCGGTTGTAGTCATCTTTAAAATGCTCATTGCTGTAAACAATGATGGCACTGTCTAATTTTTCGTTTTTACAAAAAGTGGCGGTGTCTATATTATATGCCAATAAATAATTGCATTGGGGGGCAACAGGCTCTAAACAGAAAGGTAAACTAAAGTCGGGTGCAGAATAGGGGATTTCTTTCTTATACGAGGCAGGTTTTTGTTGTGCCTGTTTGAAAAGCTCATAATTCAACATTTGAAATAAGCCACTTATTATAAAAGTAGCTATTATGATAACAATACAAGATATAGCCCCCCAAAACATATAAAAAACAGCTCCTCTTTTTTTGTTTGCTTTGGAAATAATAGAGAACATAAACCTAAATGCCAACAAAAAAAACAAAGGCAGGACTACAATTTCTACAATTTCTATAAAAAAAAGGACGTATTTCATGCTTTTAGTAAGTTTTTTTGCATTTTAAAGGATTGCTTGTTTTTTCTTTAATAAAAAAATCCTTTTCCTGCGTATAGCCCAAAGTATAGTAAGCTGCTACATAATACTTATCTATCGTATCCGTGCAGGAATTTAGCATTACATCACTGTTTAGTATTTCTATTGGTTTGGTACAAATATTTACATACAACATGATTAGTTCATTGGATATGGGTCTGCTATTCATTTCTAATTTATCAAAATAATCATTCATCATATATTTATTACTATATGCTATTACGAGGTCATCAATAGCGGAATTATTACACAATTGGTTCGTATCTGCATTTAAGGGGAAAAAGTATTTAGCCTGTCCATTTAATATTAGATTTAATTGTATAGGTTGGGTAAAATCGGGCTGAGGAAAAGGCATCTCTTTAAAATAGCCGACACAAGGGTATTTAGCATCAAAGTTGAATGTCCGTATGGAAAAAAATATTAGAATCGCACCTGCTGACACAAAAACCAATAAAGCACCGAGTATAAAAAAAAGAGAGGATTTGTTCATAAATGAAGGGTTGTTTTGTGATAAAACTGCACGACTTGAAAAAAACTACCATTTTTTTTTAAAAAATTGGGCAGTGTAGTAGTTTGTTTAGGGGGGTAAACAAATTCAGGGACATTTGCAAAGTTGAGGTATTCTGTAGCCCTTCTCTTTTCCATTAAAAAAATAAATCGTCTTTATTTGTATGTTAATATCTGTACTGTATATTTCATAAATCTTTTCAATATATTATTCTATATCGTAGTTGATTACCGGACAATTGCGTTTTTTTACAATGCTATAACAATCATTTTTATAAGATACTTCATATCCTGTGCTGCAATATTTACGCCCCAAATAATACATACACTGACTTTCATAAGTACCGTGAAAAGGTGAAAAGTTTTTTTTACACAAAAATACATTTTTAATATTCGGGTTTTGGGTTGTATTCATAAATTCAACTAAAGTTGTATCCAATGCTGCTCGGTGCAGGTGTAATTGTTCGGGAGGATAAATAGGGTAAATATAATAGTCGTTATCGTTGTGATATAATATTTTTAAATCAATGGTAGAATCATTAAGTTTTCTTGTATCAAAGATGATTTCTTTATAATATTTTTCACAATCTGCATTGCCATTATACGACATAAGGCTAATAGCTACAATTAAATAAAATAAAGCATAAAGCAATAGATATATCAATAAACTAATGAAGATTATATACAGTATTATTATCATTTTTTAGGGGATAACCGTGTTCAACTTGTTAAGGATTACATTTTATTTCTTTTTTGATTATATTTTATAAAATTATACGATAGCAGCAGCTCAGTATTTTTTTGATTTAGCCCTTGAATATCAGCAAAAATATCTTATAATATATAAAATCAATCGTTATCAAAAAGTAAAATCATTCTTCCGAAAGGGAATAATATTTTTTAATTTTTTCTTGTATGCTTGCGTAACATAATTAATTTAATAGATTCGGGCACATATTCTTTTTTCTCTATGTGCGGATAGCCGTTCTCATAATAAACAGAATAGGAAAACAGGCACTTTTTTTTGATAACCGATTCTATACAAGCGGTCTTTTTGGTATTGGTATTAAAATCACTCAACGAAACCCATACAGTATTCACATGAAAACTCCTGTGCGAACGTAATAGTAAGATGATAGCTGTATCCATTTTGGGATAATTTAATACGTCTTCTATTGCGGAGGTGTCTATATATTGAGGAAATACATAATATTGTGTTGAGTAGGTTGTATCGGGAAAGGCAGGATAAAGAACTTTTAAGTTAATGACATCACTGTTGTGTGGTTTATGATAAATTTCTCTTACAGCTACTTCACAATCCTGTAAAGAAAAACCAACTATTACTATACAAAATATTATTATATAGGCTACAAACCCTGCCACTGTTATATAAGTCAATACTTTTAAAAAATTCATATACCATCTAAGGATTACATTTTATTTTGTTTGTATTTTTATTTTTTATAGTAAGATGCTTATTGTTATAAGCTAAGTTGTAAGTTGCGGCAACATAATTTTTTTGCATAAATGAAATGCATTCGCCATCAAGGATAAACTTGGTATTGGTAATATTAAAATTTTGAGTGCATAAAAACACATCTATATGTTCTATCTGTGTCTTTTGCTGAAAGCTCAACATTTTATCTTTGAAATTTTTATTGATAAAACGCATCAACAGCGTATCTAATATAGGATTATTGCAAAGATGAGTTGTATCTATCTTCGCAGGAAAAAATAATAGTCTCCTGCCCAGCAATAATAAGCCTGAAATCATCATTGTTTTGAGAAGTATCAGTTGTTATAAACTCAAAGTAGTGTTCGCAAGGGTATTTTGCTTTATACATCAAAGCAAGCACCGCAGTAATAATATAAACGCCCAAAAGTATGGCGGCAAGGTGCAAAATTGCAGGAATATATTTAAGCATTTCGCTACATTGTATCATCTTAATTTTTAAAAAATTAGGCAATATTTGGCAAAAAGAGCCATAAAAGGCACTTATTGAACACAGATTTTCAATAAATGCTGTATAAATCTAACGGTTATTTTTTATTGCGAAAATTGTTTTTATTCATAAAACTCCAAAAGCTGCCTGAAAATTATTGACAGCAAATTTTTTGTTAAAAAAAAACACTTATTTTGCCGCTGTAAACCATCTTTTCTCATCTTTTTGCTTGCGCTATGCCCGCTTTTGTATATCAAGCCTCTGCCGGCTCCGGAAAAACCTTCGCCTTGGTGAAGGAATACCTCAAAATCGTCATCAACAACCCCTCCGACTACCGCCATGTGCTCGCCATCACCTTCACCAACAAAGCCACCGAAGAGATGAAAGAGCGCATCATCAGAGAGCTGCGCACGATGGCAGCCCCCGACACGCCGAGCAGCGATATGGAACAAGCCATTGCGGAGGCTTTGCAAATGCCCGCAGCGCAGGTGCGCCGCCACGCCCGCGAAGCCCTCGCTCGCTTGCTCCACGACTACTCCCGCTTTGAAGTATGCACCATTGATAGCTTTTTCAGCCGTCTTATTCATAGTTTTGCCGCCGAATTTCAGTTGCCCCTCAACTATCGATTGGATATTGAGCAGTTGGACGCACTGCAAGCGGGCATCAAAAAAATGTACGAAGATTTGCAGCAAAATACCGCCGTTTTGGATTGGTTGGAAAACTTTGTACTCGACCGCATGCAGGAAAGCAAAGGCTGGCACATAGACGGAGCCATCAGCACCATGGGCACGCAACTGTTTACAGAAGATTTTTTTAAATTTTTGATGGAGGGCGGCTTGACGCTCGAAGAACTCAAACACTGGATAAAAAATACCAAAGTCGCCAATGCCCATTTTGAACAAACTTTGCTCAACTATGCACAAGAAGCCAAAACGCTGCTACAACAGCAAAATTTAAGCCCCAAAGACCTCCTTAATCATAGTTTTAATTGGTTCGAGAGCAATATTCCGCAAAAAAAATATCCGCCCAACCAAACTTTTATTGACATTATCAATGGCGAAAAAAAATGGTATGCCAAAACCGCCAAACGCCTTCAGGATATATTGGCGATAGAGGAGCAGTTGGATAGTATTGCTCAAAATGCTTACCGCTATTATCAGGAGCATCATCGTGCCTATTATTCCAATGCCGAAGTATTGTACAATATTTATACTTATGGCTTGCTCGGTATTCTCAACGAAAACCTCAAACACTACCGCGATGAAAACAACCTCCTCCTGATTTCCGACACCGGATTTTTGCTGCGCTCTGTTATCAACGACAACGACGCGCCTTTTGTGATGGATAAAATGGGCAGCTATTTTAAACATATCCTCATTGATGAGTTTCAGGATACTTCCGATGTGCAATGGAAAAACCTCTTGCCACTCATCAAAAACGTACTCTCCGAAGATAACTTAGCCCTGATGGTGGGCGATGTAAAACAATCCATTTATCGCTGGCGCGGTGGCAATATGCACCTGCTGCTCAATAAAATTTATGAAGATTTAAAACATTTTCAACCAAAGCAGGTGCAACTCGCCGAAAACTACCGCACCCGCCACGATATTGTGCATTTCAACAACGACTTTTTTTCGGCTGCTTTGGATATTTTGATAGCGCAAGAGCAAGAACAGCCCGAAATACAATCTTTATTGGAAAAAGCCTATAAAAACTTAGCACAAAAACCTGCCAAAAAAGACGGCGAAGGTGGTTATGTAGAAATGCGCTTTCTGACGCAGGACAACAGCCCCGCCAAAGAACTTTCCGACAAGGGCGGCAGCAGTGATGCAGACGACAGCGAGCGCATCGCCAACGACCCCGCCACCACGCACCTCCTTGCAGCCATTCAGCAGGCAATGGCAGACGGCTACAACTATTCCGATATTCTGATTTTGGTGGACACCAATTTTCAAGCCCTGCTCGTTGCTCCTGTGTTGGTGCAGCAGCATATCCCTTTTATTTCCGGCAATTCTATGCTATTGGATAATTCGGTGTATGTAAAATGTGTGGTCAATCTGTTGCGCTACCTCCACCGCCGTGATGATGCACTTGCCTATACCGCTTTGCTGTGGCAGTGGCGCGAAATACAACAATTACCCGTTTCCGAGCCACAACTCCTCTTCAGCGATGCCGCCACCGACCGCCAACTTTTCGCACAATGGCTGCCGTCCGCTTTGGTGCAGCATTTTGACAGCCTGTATAGCAAAAATTTGTTTGAATGTATCACACAGTTGTATCATTATTTGGGTTTTGATGCACTCAACGACCCTTATTTATTGCAGTTGTCGGAGTTGGCACTTACCAAAACGCAGGAGAGCAAAATGCAGTTGGGCGATTTTTTGAAGTGGTACGGCGAGCAGGAAAACCGCCTTTCGGTACTTACGCCCTCCAAAATGGAGGCGGTGCGCATTATGACCGTCCACAAAGCCAAAGGCTTGGAAGCCCCCATCGTTATTTTTCCTTATGCCAATATTCCTTTTTCGCCCAAAAGCGGCAAACTCCTGTGGGTGCAGCCGCCCGCCGATGCCGATTGGGAAAGTTTTGATATTTTGCCTGTTAAATACACCAAAAACCTTGAAAATACTCATTTCAAAAAAGCCTACCACGAGGAGCGCAGCGGGCATTTGATGGAGCGTTTTAATGTGGCGTATGTGGCACTCACGCGCCCCATCGATCGCTTGTATGTGTTTTTTACTTTTAAAAAACAACTGCTGAAAATCAACGAAAACATCACTAATTTCGGTATGTTGGCACAGCAAGCCGTACAGCAAAAATATGGAGCTTCGCCACACTACGACCCGATGCTGCAAGTGTTGAAAATAGGTAGTTTTCAGCCGAAAGCCCTTGCAAACACCGCCGATACAGCCGCCAACGAAATAGTACTCCAAGATGGCACTGTTTACACCGCCGAGCGTCCGCTTTCTTTGCGCGAAGATGTAGCCGATTATTTGCAGCTATTGGGCGATGAGCGCGGCGAGCGCATTGGGCAGGGTTTGCAAACGCACCAGATTTTGAAACAATTACAGCATTATTCGGAGTTGGAGTGGGTGCTGCGTACCGAGCAAGATGCGGGCTTGCTGAGTCAGGAACGCCGCACTGCTATTGCACAACAACTGCGCAATATGTTTGGTAATGAGCAGTTGCAACATTTATTTTCGGGCGAATGGCAGGCTTTGTCGGGGCGCACTTTGATGGTAAAAGGAAAAGCCTATCGTCCTGACCGCGTTTTGTTCAAAGAGCACGAAGCCATTTTGATTGATTATCAGCAGCAGGAGCAATCCGAACGACATCGCCGCCATATCCGCCGCTATGCCCGTTGGCTCAAAACGATGGGTTATTCGGTGCAGGCTGCCTATATCATCTACACCGAAAGCGGCGAAATGTTGTCGGTGGGAATCGGGTGAGCGAGGCGCATCAAAAAAACAGCAATACGCCAAAAAGTATCATTTTTTGGGATAGAGTCTGTAAAATAAACTGTGTCAATTTTTTATAGCTTTCTGATTATCAATATCGAAATTTGGCTTTAGCACAGTTTAGTTTGCACTCTCAAAAAATGTCTGAACCTTGATTGATTGGATTAAATAATTTTTAGAATTTTTTAGTGTGCATCGGGTTCATCATCGGTAGAGGGGATAACTTTGTCAAAGTTCCGACTTTGAAAAAGTTGAAAAATTGGATAAAAAAACTTTCCACCTTCAAAAAGGAGGAATTGAGGGCGGCGAACTCACGGAACTTTCCCCCCATCTTTATTTGCTGCTACAATGCGCTTAAAATATGCTTTTATATCCTCTGGAATTTGTTTGTGGTTGCCGAAATAATCTTCCGAATTTGGATATTTTCCTTCTTCTATACTGATGCGCAAACACTCAATTACAATATACCAAGCTAAATTTCTGTTTTCAAAATCACAAATGGGCTTGGCAGTATAGGGCAATGCCGTAAAATCGCTTAGATTGTAGGCTTGGGTTTTCCAACGGCAAAAATCTAAAATAATAGGCACTATCTTAAAATTGGGGTCTTCGTTTTGCCGTTCAAAGGCTCTTTTAATTTCATAGTCATAAATATAATCGGTGCGCATAAAATTCGGACTCACCATAAAGCAGACCATATCCGCTTTACTAAAATGCTCCTGAATATCATTGTTCCATTTGCCGCCTGCCAGCAGCTCCGTGCAAAACCAGCTTTCTACTAAATTGTCGCGCTTGAGTGCGCTGAGGTGGTCTTGAAATTCTAAAATAAGCGGTAAATCCATTTTGGAATAAGAGATAAAAATACGGGTCATACGTTTGAATGTTTTATTGGTAAAAAACTGATAAGGATAAATGGCTACCTCCTGCACCGTATCGCTTTTTATCGTGTTTTGTTCATCAAAGCAACAGGCGGATATACGGCGGGCATTTTCGTCTTTATTGCATAAATCGCGAAAACGGACATAATTATCATCAGACAATGCCACATATAAATCCTGCGGGGCAGCTTTGCTAAACAAATCTTCGTACTCCTGCCACCGATGCTGCTCAAAGTCGCTATCTGCCCGCAGTTGGGTATTTTTGCTTCTATATGCCTCGTAAGTCAGCACTTCAACATCGCGGTACAATGCCAAAAGCGTGTAAAACAGATAATGCAGCACATCTTTGTGGTGGGCGGCTGGGTGATGATGAGGAAGAAAATAAACCTGCACCCGAATTTCCAACTGCTCAAAATTGAGTTCTATCAGCACTTTGGCAAATCGCTCAAAAGTAAAAATTAGCGCATCGCGCCAGAATATTTTTTTGTCGGGCTGCTTGCCGAATAAATCCACCAACTGATTGATGAAACCCAAGGGCAAAAAATCGGTAAAGCGCATTTTAAAAGCGGTCTGCTGCTCCAAACCAAAGCGCAGCAACTCATATTGGGGGTCGCTGTTTGCCAAAGGTAAATAATTGGGCAAAATATATTCCGGTTCGCCTGTGTCGCTATATTCGTGCCTGAAAATCACCTTTTGTTTTTGCAGAAGTTCCAATTCCGGCTGAGACACTTTGTCTTCCAAGACGGTTGCCGCCACTCTGCCTTTTTTATCTTTGATGCGCTCTTTATCAAAAACATTTTGGTGGATATGTTGCACAAATGCCATCGGATTGAGCCATATTTTGTCGGGAGCTATATCT
Source organism: Sphingobacteriales bacterium (assembly GCA_016711285.1). Taxonomy (NCBI): domain Bacteria; kingdom Pseudomonadati; phylum Bacteroidota; class Sphingobacteriia; order Sphingobacteriales; species Sphingobacteriales bacterium. The sequence continues at coordinate 37,026 of JADJTG010000016.1, read as the reverse complement.
TTGTAATACAATACCAAACCCGTTGCATCGCATAGCATTTGCAAATGAATTTTCAGGCTATCCAAGCGTTTCTGCTCGCTGTCTTTGGCTTCGCGGTCGGCTTTTGCACCCTTGAAATGTCGCAATACTACAGCTTGCACCGATACCGCTTCGTGATTGGCTGTTTGATTTTGCCTCATTATATACCGATAAAAATCCCCGTACCAGTCGGCAAAATTCTCAAGAGTTCTATGCTTTTCAACCGACTCATTCAAGAGGGCGGCAACTACCTGCAAACGCAATTCGTTGAGGGAAGTAGATAAGGAGCGGCGCAATATAAGCGCGTGCTGCTCCGAAATATTAAAGTCCTGAAGTGCCGAAAACGGCAATTCCTCTTCGCAATCGCTGTGCGACCGTATGAGGAGGGGCGGCGAAGGCAGGGGCTTTTTTTGATGTTCGGCTACATATTTTTGCTGCCCCAACCAATAGCGCACATTAAAATGTACGGTTTCTAAACCCTCGCTGTCGGGGGCGATATGGTTGCGGTTATGGCACTGCCGAAAAAGCAAAACCTGAACAGCGGCAGGGTTGCGGATAAATATTTTGTACAAGCCGTGATAATAATCCTGCCCACCGAAATCGTAATATAAAATTTCGGGCTTCTCCGGCGAAGGGTAGGCTTTTATTTGCAAAATGGGCGTGCTTTCGCAATGCTCCGGTAATTCCTTTGTGGTGAGGTAGTGCAATAGAGAAGATTTTCCCGCTCCGTGATTTCCCAAAAGCAATACCTTGACGGGAAGATGAAAGGAAATTAATTGCTCCTCCGCAGAGCGTATTTTGAGGTATTCTTTAATTTGAGAAAGGTTGTTATCTATTTTGAGGTGTAAATCTGCTGCTGTTGAAAGCGGATTGCCCCAAAGGGCTAAATGTTCAAGCTGCGCTAAGGTATGCAACAACGTATCCAAGCCCTTTATCTCGCTGATTTGGTTGCCGAAAAGGGCTAATTTTTGCAATTTGCTCAGGTTGTCTAATCCCTTTATCTCGCCGATTTGATTTCTGGAAAGGTTTAATGTGTGCAAGTTGCTCAGATTCTCCAATCTCTTTATCTCGCCGATTTGATTTCTGGAAAGGTCTAATGTATGCAATTTGCTCAGATTCTCCAATCCCTTTATCTCACTGATTTGATTACCATAAAGGTCTAATGTATGCAATTTGCTCAGATTCTCCAATCCCTTTATCTCACTGATTTGATTATCGGAAAGGTATAATTCTTGCAAGTTGCTCAAATTTACCAATCCCTTTATCTCGCTGATTTGGTTTCTATAAAGATATAATTTTCGTAAATTGTTCAACTTATCCAATCCCTTTATCTCGCTGATTTGATTGCGGTAAAGGTATAATGTTTGCAAGTTGCTCAGATTCTCCAAGCCCTTTATCTCGCAAATGTTATTATTGGAAAGGTGTAATTTTTTCAAGTTAATCAGTTTATCCAATTCCTTTATTTCGCTGATTTGATTAGCGTAAAGATCTAATTCTTGTAAATGTCCCAATCCCTCCAATTCAGGCGGTATGGCGGTTAAGTGCAATCTACTCAAATCTAAAGTTGTTGCTTTGTTTTCTTTGGCTGCTGCTATGCGGCGCAGGGCTTCGGCTGGGGTGGGGTTCATCGGGTGCGGTTTGGTTTTTTTTGGTAAAAAAATATAAGCGTAAATATAGTTTTTTACTTTTAAAAAGTTTCAAAATTTGTCGGAGTCGGGAGGGGCAAAAAGAACAATTTTATTACAACCCAATTAAGCTCACTTTTTTAATAAAAAATACTTTTAGGCAAAAAAACGCCGCCGAAACTCTGAAAAACAACAAGAATAAAGCGGTTTTGCGACAGAGGCAGTATTTTATCTCATTTTATGATGTAATTTTGAAGCACATTTATAATGCTTTTCTATTCCTTTTATTTCGAGGGATTATTATCAAAAAAAAACAATTTTCTTTATGATAAAATACTGTTGCTTCGTATTGTTGTGTATAGCGATGTGCTGCAATGAAATGTCGGCACAATCTTTTTTAAACCAACCGCGCTGCAATCGTCAGGCATTGCCCCTTCCTTTGGAAAATGTAGCCAACAACGCCCGCAGCGATAGTATTGACATTCATCAATACAGCATCAATTTAGACGCTACCGATTTTTCCGGCAAAAAAATAAAAGGATATTGTATCATCGCTTTCAGTGCCAAAATTTCCGGCATTGACTATATTAATTTGGATTTATTGGGTTTGCAGGTGGATTCGGTGCTGTATCAGGGCAACTCCATACCCTTTACGCATAGCGGCGAGTTGCTGCATATTCCTTTGGGCACTGTTTTGACGACAGGCACTATGCAGCAGCTCACGGTGTATTATCAGGGTACGCCGCAGCAAGATGCTTCGGGTTGGGGCGGTTTTTATTATTCGGGGAATTACGCCTTTAATCTCGGAGTCGGCTTTGCCGCCAATCCGCACAATTACGGCAGGGTATGGTTTCCTTGTTTTGATAATTTTGTAGAGCGCAGCATTTATCGTTTTATCATCACTTCGCCCGCCGGTCGCAATGCGCACTGCAACGGCTATTTGGAAGGCAATACCATCAATGCCGACAACAGCGTAACAAGCGTGTGGCAAATGGACACCGAAATTCCCACTTATTTAGCTTGTGTGGCAATCGGCAATTATGTTACGGTGCAGCAACAATTTGCGAGCAGCAGCGGCAAACAAATTCCGATAGCATTGGCAGTAGTGCCGGAAGATACCACCAAAATAAAAAATTCCTTTATTCACCTCACCAAAGCCCTGCAAAGCTACGAAAAATGGTATGGCGCGTATCAGTGGAACAAGGTAGGCTATTCGGTGGTGCCTTTTTCAAGCGGAGCTATGGAACACGCCACCAACATCGCCTATCCCAAAAACGCCGTCAATGGCACTACCGCACAGGAAACGCTGATGGCACACGAATTGTCGCACCACTGGTGGGGCAACTGGGCTACCTGCGAAACCGCCGAAGATATGTGGATAAATGAAGGTATTGCTTCGTATTCGGAGCATTTGTTTATAGAAGACGTATATGGCAGAAAGGCATATTTAGAGGAAGCCCTGCAAAACCATATCCGCGTGCTGGAAACGGCACACCGCGAAGAGGGCGGCTATCTGGCAATTTCGGGCGTGCCGCACGAACTCACCTACGGCACGCACGTTTATAAAAAAGGAGCAGCGATGATGCACAACCTGCGCGGCTATTTGGGCGACGAACTCCTGCAAACGGGTTTTCACAGCATCATTGACAATTATGCCCTGCAATCCATCAACTCTTATCAGTTCCGCGACCAACTCACGGCAGCAGGCGGCAAAGATATGCACGATTTCTTTGAGGCGTGGATATTCCACGGCGGCTACTCCGACTTCGTGGTAGATTCTGTGAAAAGCAATTTTCTCACACAAGGTTTCCATGCTACCATTTATATCCGGCAAAAACTGCGCGGCGCACCTGCTTTCCATCAAAATGTGCCTTTGCAGTTGGTGGTGGCAGATCCTACTTTTTCGCAGCGCGACACCTTGAATATCACCGCTTCTGGCGAATACACCACCATAGAAGCCGATTTGCCTTTTTGGGCAGAGGTGGCTTATATTAATCCCAACTATTTGCTGCACCTCGCTTCGGTGCATCAAGATACACTCCTGAGCAATGCCGGAAATTACACTTTGGATAAAGCCAAAATGACGGTATCGCTCAATCAGCAGCTTGCCGCACCTGCCTTTTTGCATGTGGCACACCACTGGACAGCCCCCGACACTTTGCGCTACAATCCCTGGGGCGCGCAACTTTCGGCGAGCCGTTTTTGGGAGGTGAAAGGAAATTTTAATCCGCTTTATACCGGCGCACAACTGCGCTACGACGGCAGCGCGACCGGCAACTATTTAGATGAAGATTTGGTAGCCGCCGATGAACAGAATATGCTGCTACTGTATCGCGAAACTGCGGCAGACGAATGGCAGAAATACGATTTTTATACCCTCAACGGCGGTAGCAGCAGCGACAAAAAGGGTACTTTTAACCTCACCCAACTGTTTTCGGGGCAATACTGTTTTGCCAAAAGCGACACTGCCCCCACTGCCGTACCCGCTGCAACAGCCCCTGCCGTCGGCAGCGTACAGGTTTTTCCGAACCCGAGCACAGGGCTTTTTCGTTTTGAAAGCTCCGCCCCCCTTGATAAAGTGGTGGTTTTTTCGGTAAACGGCGAATATTTGGAGGAGCAGACACTGTCCCACAACCGCCAAGGCAGTTTTGAGTTAAAACGACAAACGGCGGGCGGCATTTATTTGCTGCGTTTTTACAAGGGTCAGCAGGAAGTACAAACTTTGAGCGTGCAGGTGCGGTAGAGAGAACACACACGCAGTTCGTTGAGCCCGCCGAAACGACCGCTTCATCAATCCAAATCGTACCAATCGCGGCGGCGTTGGAGTTTCAGGTCTTGTAGCATAGCCGATTTCACGCGCAGCGTAAAAAAGTAATAACGGCGGTCGCCATTGGGCACCCACACAAAAGAGGCTTCCCAGCAGTGTAAATCGCGAAAAAGCGTAATGCTGGTATAAGATAAGTCTTTGGTGGTAAAATCAAAACCGGTGAGAACATCTACTTTCCAGCGCGGCGTAATTTGCAGCGAACTGTTCATATTGAATGTTTGCGTAATGATACTGCTGTCGCTTTTGGTTTTTATATTATATACTTTGTTTAGGTAAAAATTGTAATTGAAGGTTATATCCCAGGGAATGGTGAAATCTACATAATTTTGCGGACGTTGCACTACTTCTTCGTGTTCTTCGGGCGAACCGTTGAGGTTCTTGCGTTTTTTTTCGCCTTTGGAAGCCGAACTCAGAGTAGTACCGATACTGAAATTGACCGAAGTGAGCCGCGCCACTCGCCCTTCGGCTTCCCACAGCAAGCGGTTGATGCGTTTGCCCTGCTCATTGAGTTGGTAGGGGTCGTAGCGCACCGCCGCCGCCACATTGAACTTATTGAACAAATTACTCCGCGCATTGATGGCAAAAGCGTTCCAGTTGAGGGAGTCGCGGGCAAAATCGTAGCCGGCACCGCTGAGGCTCAAACTCTCCAATAGCTTTATTTTGCGGTCGCCTGCCGCCGTATCTTTTGCCGAAGGTTTGAGCTTCATCTCAAAATTGTTGTCAATATTAAAACTCAAATTTCCGGAGCGACCGTCTGGCGGTGTGCCATACAAACCCTGCTCAAAAATGGAATAACGCAAAGCCGTACCACTGTTGTCGCCTTGTATTTCATCATAATATCCCCAAAATTCGCTGCCGAAATTGGGGCGCAGGGCAAAAGACACCGTAGGCGTGAACACATGGCGTATGGCTTTTATCGTTCCTTTTTTAAACTGAAACAAACCGTATAAGCGCGTATTTGCCGACACAGAAGCACTGAACTGGCGTACTGCTTTAAAATTTTGCAAAGTATCTGTTACTATCTTGCCATAAATCGTATCTATGTTGCTGATTTCATTTTTTGCGTTGTAGGTAGTATCATAAAAAATGCTGTTGTCCCATTTTTTACGAATATTTTGTAAATACCAATATTCTTCGTAATTAAAATTCGGACTGATGGAAATATAATTAAACAACTGCAAATTGGTACTCACCGGAATTTGGTGTTTTACGCCGTTGCGCATTTTTTGGAGCGTTTCGGTGGTGAGTAGCAAAGAATCCACCGTTGATACGGTATTGCGGGCATTCATCGTGTAGCCTATTCCTATTTTTTCGTACCATTTTGACGCACCCACTACTTTTTTTCTTTTAAAAGGCGTTTGGCGCAGCATATTTAGGTTGATTTCGGGCAAAGTGATGTCTATATTGCCGTTTTGGGTGTTTTGCGAGTGTGTGGCATTGGCGGTGAGGCTGAAAGGTGTGCCTTCAAAGGTTTTGTTGTAGGCGATGGAAGAATTAAAAGTATTGGTTAAAAAATTGTTGGTTGTATTGACAAAGTTGCGGTTGTAGGATTTAGAACCCGCCCGCACATTGGCACTGAACCGCCGCGAAGGGTGTGCTTTGGCATCTTGGTTGTGTGTCCAGGTAATAAAAAAATCTTTGCTTTCCTGATAATTCTCCTCTAAAGGATCGCCTTGCTTGAGTTTTCCGTAGCGCACGCTCAGTCTGCCGTCGAAGCGGTATCTTTTTTTGTATTGCGAAGCGAGATTCAAGCCCCAGGAGCCGCGCGAATATATATCGCCGCGCAATGCGAGGTCGGCGTGTTTGCCCAAACCGGTGTATAAGCCGCCGTCTTTGAGAAAAAAACCCAAACTCGGCGATTCGCCGTAGGCAGGCATCAATATGCCCGAAGCACGCCCCTGTGTGATAGGAAAAATGCCAAAAGGCAGAATAAGGGGTGTAGGCACATTTTGAATAACCAAATTTGCAGGACCCGACACGATGGTTTTTTTCGGAATAACTTTTACTTTTTCGGTAGTAATTTTAAAATGCGGCTCTTCGTAGCTGCAAGTGGTATAATAAGCGTGGGCGGCATACATCACGTCATTTTCATTTTTTTTTACTTTTTGCTGTGCAGATACCCTTCGCCCTCTTTGGTTACTACGGCTTTGATAGTGCCTTTTTTGGTGGTAAAATTATACGCCATCTCCTCCGACTGAAACTGCCTTTCACCCTCGCTGAAAATAGGTTTTTCGGTTAAATTGCCCAAACTGTCGCGCACGGAATGTGCCGTCACGGTTTTTTTATTGCTGTCGAATTCAATAATACCCGCTTGCAGTTTAATATCTTTTTGAGCTACCTGCGCTGCGCCGTACAAATACACTTTTCCTGCACTTATATCGTACAAAATAGAATCGCGGGCGGTGTAGGTAATGGCGGCATCTATGGAGTCGGGGCTGATGGGAAATACGGAAATGCCGGCGGCTTTGCTGCTGTCGGTGGCGGTAACTGTTAAGCTGTCGGACACATTCGGAATGCTTGTTTGAGCCGCAGCTTCAAAAAATAAGCCGATGCCGCAAAATGCCATCAACAAATGAAGCTGTATAAAAAAAAGTCTTGGTAGCAAGCGTCTAAATTATTTTGTTAAAATTAATGTTATTTTTGTTCGTTTTATCAGTCAAAAAAGCAATAAGTCCTTTTATTCAACTTTCAACGACAAAATTCTTAATTTTTTCATTTTTGCCGCCATAAAAATTCATCAGACACATGAAGCAACGAAAATTTTTTACTTTTCTTTTATTTTTCTGCTCTTGTATCTTCACCGCATCGGCTCAAAACGGTAATTACAACATAAAAACCATTGTATTAGATGCCGGACATGGCGGCAGAGACCCGGGCTGCCACGGTGGTGTAGCACACGAAAAAAACATCACGCTCAATATCGCGAAGCTCGTGGGGCAATACATCAAAGAAAATTTGCCCGATGTGAACATCATCTACACCCGCGAAAGCGACACTTTTGTAGAACTGCACGAAAGAGCCAATATTGCCAACCGCAACAAAGCCGATTTGTTTATTTCGGTGCATTGCAATTCTTTGTCGAGTGCTTCGTATTATGGCACAGAAACTTATGTGATGGGCGAGCATAAATCGGATCAAAACCTGCAAGTTGCCAAGCGCGAGAATGAGGTAATTTTAAAAGAAAAAAATTATGCCACCCATTACGAGGGTTTCGATCCCAAAGCACCTGATGCCGAAATTGTGTTTTCTTTGTTTCAAAACGCCAACTGGGAGCAAAGTATTTTATTGGCACAAAAAATAGAAAATCAATTCAGCAGCCGCGCCGGACGCAAAAGCAATGGCGTAAAACAGGCAGGATTTTTGGTGCTGTGGAAAACCGCCATGCCGAGTGTATTGGTAGAGTGCGGCTATCTCACCAACAGCAGCGAAGAAAAATACCTCAATAGTCAGGAAGGGCAAGAATACATCGCTTCTGCCATTTATCGCGCTTTTAAGGAATACAAATATGCCGCCGAAGGCAAAAGTGAAAAAAAAAAGACTTTGACGAAGCCGCCGAAGTCAAAATCGTGAACACACAGCCCGCTTCGGCTGTTGTATATCGGGTATTGCTCTACGATGCTTATGATGCTTTCACTCCGCCCAAAGGTGATTACGGCAAAATAGGCACAATTGATATAGAGAGCGATGCAAACGGCATTAAAAGTTTTTTGCTCAGTGAGCGTTTCAGCAGCCGCGCCAGTGCCGAGGCTGCTCAACAAACAGCACTAAAATTGGGTTTTTCCAAAGCGCGCATTATTACAGTTCCATAAACATTTATGTTACACCGGATTTTACTTTCTTTACGCATCGTACAAGAGTCTGTCGGCATTGCCCTGCACGAAATTGTTTCCAATCGTGTGCGCTCTTCGCTGTCGCTGATGGGCATTTCTATCGGTATTTTTTGCGTGGTGGCGGTAGTGGCGGTGATTGACAGTTTTGAAGACGGTCTGAAAAAATCTTTTGAACGTTTGGGCAATAATGTGTTGTATGTGATGCGCGAATCGTGGAAAGAAGACCCGGGTATGAACTGGTGGAAATACCTCAAACGCCCCAATCCCACTTATGCGGAATTTAAAGCGATCAAAGAAAAAGTAAAATCTGCCGACAAAGTTGCCATTCGCGCTTTTATCGGGCAAAAAGACCTAAAATACCATACTGCTACGGTAGAAAAAGCCATTTGTATCGGTGTTTCGCACGATTTTGGCTCTATTTACGACCTTCAAATTGAGAGCGGGCGTTATTTTATGCCCGAAGAATCGCACAAGGGGGCTAATGTGGTTATTTTGGGAAATAAATTGGCGGAGCTGCTGTTTCCGAGCGGAAATTATCCGGTGGGCAAAAGCATTAAATTGCTGGGCAGAGATTTGACGCTGATAGGAGTATTGAAAAAGGAAGGAAAAAGCATTTTGGGCGATGGTTTTGATGAAGTGGCGATTACTACATTCAATTATGCCCGCAATCTTGTGGACATCAATAGCCGCCGTTTTTACCCCATTATTGCCGTAAAAGCCCGCGATGATGTACCTTTGGAACTCTTGCAGGACGATTTGCGCCAGACGTTGCGTGCCGAGCGGCATCTTCAACCCAAAGAAGCCGATAATTTTGAACTCAACCAATTGAGTATCCTCACCCAATTTTTAGACAAAATATTTGCCGTAGTCGGTGTGGCGGGCGCACTGATTGGCGGTTTTGCTATTTTGGTGGGCGGCTTTGGTATCGCCAACATTATGTTTGTGTCGGTAAAAGAGCGCACGCGCCTCATCGGTATCAAAAAATCGCTCGGCGCACGCGGCATCTATATTTTGCTGGAATTTCTCACCGAATCCGTATTGCTTACGTTATTAGGTGGCTTGGTGGGTTTGGTATTGGTGTATATCGTGCTGCAAATCGGCAATTATTATGTGGATTCTTTGGAGTTTGTACTCAGCCGTTCCAATATCACGCTGGGTATTTTGATTTCTGTAATTGTCGGCATTATTTCCGGTTTTATTCCCGCTTATCAAGCCTCTAAATTAGACCCCGTTGTTGCGATGCGCGGCTAATGTATAGTATCTAATAATCTCGCCCAAGCAATTTTAGTTTTTTCAAATTCTTCAAAATGTTGAATAACATTTTTCTTATACTTCCTGAATTCTTTGATAATCTTGTAAAATTCATCTGTATTAAAATACTTACACAACTTGGGGATAGTGGTATTGAGATTATTTTCTATTAAATCCATAGCAGCATTAAAATTCTCTCTGTCAGTAATATAAACCAACAAGGGTTTATATCGTATCCAGCCAATGGCAGCCTGAACAAATCGTTCCAAAACACCGGTATTTGATTGTTCTATGGGAGCTAACTGAGTAGGTAAAACACCGACTAATAAATTGTTATACATAGAAAATCCATCGTGAAAGGCATAGCAAGGAACTTTCACAACTTTTAAAACAGTTAAAGCAGTACTCATAAAAGTATCTTCGCCCCTTGCGTGCGGCGGATTATAAAAAGGAGGTAAAAGTTTATAATTTTTAAGATTAAAGCAAAGATTTGAACCTGATATAAACTTCATTTTATTTCTTTCTTCAACTTCATAAGCATAGGAATTATTGATGATGCTTTCCTCTGCATAAGTAAGCCCTTTTTGATGAATAATGATTTTCTTTAAATTATCCCACGTTATAATATCATTGCTTAATGCTTCTATAAATAATTTAAAATCATTTTCAGATAATATATGATTGAATGTTAAATAAGGAATCGGTGATATATATCCGCAATGAAATCCATGCGTAATATCAGCAGCATCATTAAACTTTAAATGCGTACTCAGAATACTCTGCCCCATCCAAACCAACTTATCCTTGTTGTTTTTGTAAGCAGCCAGAGGATATTCATCATCATCAATAAAGAGGAGTTTATCCATTTTGTTTTTGATGGCGAAATAAGTAATCAGATTTCTTTTTTTAGCATAGCCTTCGCCAAAGAGCATACGACAATCCTCTGTTGTAATGCCATTATTTGCCTGAATTAAGTATTCTACTTCATTGTTTATTTCATTTATTCCATAAAAATGTATGCCCTCAACTATATCCTGCAATTCTTTTGGAATATTTGTATAATCTTCCATTTTTGTATTTTTATAACGCAAATCATAAGAAATAAACAGATGTATTCTAACATTTTTATATTCAATAAGCCCTTGTTCAACCCAATTATTGATGTAAGTCCGTAAAACCTTTTGAAATAATAAACGCCCCGTGACAAACCCTATTCCGATGTTTTTTACCTTGTTCATATTACCTATGAATGATACTGTTTTTGAGTAGAAAATATTTGTTCTACTGATTATTTAAAGAATATATTCCCCTTGTATATTTACAAAAGTAGTAAAAATAGCGGCGGTTTCCAAAAGAAAGCGGATAAAGGCAGCAGATAGCGCGCTTTTTATGTTTTTTACTTGTAAATATTGCTGAATAAAAAAAGTCGCACAGTTTTTTTTTGAACAAGAAAACTGTGAGACTAGATACAGTAAGATAAAAGTTAAATACAGTAAAAATCAGGTGCTTGTCGGTCTTTGTATTTCGGTAGAAATCAACTCCAACACCAACATCGTGCGGTGTGTGAGATAAAGGCTGATAATCGGCAATTTTCCCTGATTGAGTGTAGGGTGCAGCACTTCGTTGTCGATGCGACCATAGCCGCCAAATGCTTTGTCATCGGTATTGAGTACGATGCGGTAAGTGCCTTGCTGCGGAGCTGGAAAATAATAGCTGAAAATAGAACGGTCGGCGTGCAGGTTGGCGACAAAAATAAAAGAGCCGCGTGTATAGGCGATGATTTTGTTGTAAGGGTCAATATGCAGTTGTTGGGCGGGTGGGGCGGCAATAATTTGTTTGTTTTTGATGAGATGTATCATCGCCGCATCAAAATCCTTCAGAAACTCATAGCGCAATTTTTCATTATCTGCCAAACTCCATTGGCGTTGTGCATAGAGATAGCTCCAATTATTTCCTTTTCGCGGAAAATCTATCCATTCGGGGTGTCCGAATTCATTGCCCATAAAGTTGAGGTAGCCCTCGCCGCCCAACGAAATGGTGAGCAAACGAATGATTTTGTGCAGAGCCATACCTCTTTCAATAGCGGGGTGGGGGTCGCCTTTGAGCATGTGGTGATACAAGGCAGCGTCCATTAGCCAGTGGGCAATGGTTTTGTCGCCGACCATCGCCTGGTCGTGGCTTTCGGAGTAAGCGATGGTTTTTTCTTTCAGGCGGCGATTATTGAGCGCGCCCCACAAATCAAACAAATTCCACTCCTCATCGCGTTGTTTGCGTAACGCCCGTATCCAAAAATCAGGAATACCCATTCCCAAGCGATAATCAAAACCGATGCCGCCCTCCGCTATCGGACGACACAGCCCCGGCATACCGCTTACATCTTCGGCAATACAAATAGCTTGGGGTTTGAGCTGGTGCACGAGTGTCATCGCCAATTGCAGGTAAGTCACCGCGTCCCAGTCATCTTGCTTAAAATAAGCGTCGTATTTACTGAAAGAAAGTTCCTCATTGATATTGTTGTAAAGCATAGAGCTTACGCCATCGAACCGAAAACCATCAAAATGAAACTCCTCTACCCAATAGCGCAGGTTGGACAACAGAAACTGCTGCACCTCCTCGCGTCCGTAATCAAAAAGTTTGCTGTCCCACACGATATGATGCCCGCGTGCTCCTTTATGAAAATACTGATTGCCCGAACCGTCAAAATCGTTTAAGCCTTCGGCGTAGTTTTTTACAGCGTGCGAATGTACTACATCTAAAATAACAGCAATGCCCAAGCGGTGCGCCTCATTGATGAGTTGTTTAAGGTCTTCGGGCGTGCCGAAGCGCGAAGAAACGGCAAAAAAATTGGAAACGTGATAGCCGAAAGAGCCGTAGTAGGGGTGTTCTTGCACCGCCATCACCTGAATACAATTGTAGCCCAAAGCAGCAATGCGCGGCAATACATTTTCGGTAAATTCCTGATAAGAGCCTACGGCTTCTTTTTCCTGTGCCATACCCACGTGTACCTCATAAATAAAAGGTGTTTTGACAGTGGAGAGGTCGAAGTCGTCATCTGACCACTGAAAAGCAGCGGCGGGCTGCCACCATTGTCCGGAAAAATCCTTCGTTTTTTCGTTTTGTACGGCGCGGGTGAGGTAGGCGGGGAGGCGGTCGTGCAAGCCGGTGGCGGTTTTGGTGTAGAGTTTAAAAAGCGAGCCGTGTATGAGGGATTTTTTCACTTCGGCATCGGGCAAAAAGAGTTCCCAGTATCCTTCTTCGTTGCGTTGCAGTGGGTGCGAGAGGCGACTCCAATTGTTAAAATCCCCCCCCAGCGCGAGGGCATAAGCGGCGGGTGCCCACTCGCGGTAATACCACCCTTTTTTCTTTTTGTCGTAATTAAAACCGAAATAACGGTGTCCGTTGGCGAAGGCTTTGAGCGAGCCGTATTTTTTTTCAATGGCTTTCAGGCGGCGTTGGTAGCGGTCTAAACGCGCCTCCAACTGTATCTGATAATCCTCTAACCAAGCATCATCTTGTACGATACCCAATACTTTTTTCTTACTCATAATCAATAAAACGCTTGCTGTTTGAGAGCTTTTTTCAAAGGTAAAAATAAGTACGGATATTTAAAAAATATTCGTACTGCAAGAATTTAATTTTATTGATTTTGGGGGGCGGGGCAATTATATCTGTCAAGTTTTGAAAGCCTGACAGGTATAATCACGAAGAAAATATTTACATTATAATAGCACATGTTGGTTTGTATGCCTAATTGCCCACATCAACCCACCTGTGTCTCCACGCGCTCCATATAGGCTTGCCACGCGGCTTCGCGGTAGGCGCGGGCGGCTTCGGCGGGGTTGGCGGCTTCGTAAATGCCTCTGCCCACAATCACAAAATCGGCGTTGCGCTCCAACAAAGCCGCCCGTGGCGAATGGTAACTTTGCCCTTTGTCGTCGCCCGCACTCGCCAAATGCACCCCGGGTGTAAATTGCAACAAATGCGAAGCACGGTGCTTTTTGCTTTGCGCCACCACGCCCATCACCTGCTGCGGATACTTTTCTGCTATTTCTATCGCCTTTTGCTGATACGCCTCATCGGTGAGCGTATCTTTGGTGGACATCTGCGCAATAATAATCAGTCCGGCATCGGTGATGCGGCTCAGGGCTTCTATACTCGAAGCTCCCGCTATACAATGAACCGTCACACAATCAGCCCAGCGGTTCAGTTGGTACTGCGGCGACAAAAACTGTTTTTGTACCGTATTTCCAATATCGCCGAATTTGCGGTCTTCCATCAGCAAAAAACGATGGCGTTGTGCCAGTTGCTGCAAGCGTTCAATGGCGGCAGTATCAAAATTTGCAAAAATGTCGGTATGTGTTTTGAGCATTACAATATGCTCGCCGACTTGTTCTGCCAAATCAAACAAGGCATCTAAGGTGTCCACATCTGCCGAAAGCACTAAATTGCTTTGCTTTTCAAGGGCGATTTGCAGGAGTTTTTGCTGTACGGGCTGTTGGCTGCTGCTCAGTTGTTGGGCATAGTTTAGCGGCGGCGGCACGCTATTCGCTTTGGGCGGTGGCGATTGCAGCGTGTTGGCGGCAATATAATCACAGCAATTATCATACACCTCCTGCGATATTTTTTTGTTTTGGAGCAGTGTTTCAAATATTTGTGTAATGGTAAATAAAGTATGGAGGCGATAGCCGCGTGTGTGCAATACATTTTTTCCGCCCTGCTGCCTGTCTACTAATGCCAAACAGTCGCTCACCTGCAAGCCGCCATTTTCCAGTTCTTCTATTGTTTCCAATAAACTCGCCCCCGAAGTCACTATATCTTCCAGCAGCAATACCACATCGCCCGCCCGATACACACCCTCTATCATTTGTTTGTTGCCATATACTTTGCGCTCCTTGCGCTTGATGATTTGGGGTTTTTCGTTGAGGAGGCTCACGCCGCTTGCCAGTGAAAGAGCCGCATAAGGAACACCACATAAAATATCGTATTGCAAAGATGCTGCCTTTTCTGCCAGCAGCGCACAAATTTCTTTCAGCAAATCGGGATAAGATACGATTTTGCGAAAGTCAAGATAAAAGGGCGAGTGCAGACCTGTTTTGAGCGTGAAATTGCCAAACTGTACGGCATTGATTTCAAAAAAACGGAGAATAAGGGCTGTTGAATTCATATTGGAATACAAAGATAAAGATAAAATAAAGTTTGTCAAGCCTGTACAGTGCCGCACAGTACCCGTAAATGAAATAAAAGCAGTATTTTGAAAGTGTTTTTATATAAAAAAAACATTTAATTAATAATAAATTAATATTCAGAGCCTCTTATGTGAATTTTTGCTCCTGTTCGTGTCAGACATACCATTTCGGCTTACCTTCGCTTTCAAATTATAAAAAAAATGGCTGTTTCGCTCGCTACACATATCGGCTCTTGCGCTTTGCGCTCTGTTTTTATGAATGCCTCCGGTGTGCATTGCACCACCCAAGAAGAATTAAAAAACTTGTCGGCAAATGCGGCGGTGGGGGCAGTGGTTTCCAAAAGCTGCACGCACGAATACCGCGCCGGAAACCCCGCGCCGCGCTACTACGAAAATCATTTGGGCAGCATCAATTCTATGGGCTTGCCCAATGAAGGCTATCGCTACTATGCCGACTATGCGGCGGCGCAGGTGAGCCGTTTCCCGCAAGTGCCCTACATCGTATCGGTGGCGGCATTGTATTTAGAAGAAAACCTGCACATCATCAGCGAATTGTCGGATATAGAAGGCATTGCTGCTTTGGAACTCAACCTGTCGTGTCCCAATTTGCCCGACAAACCGCTCATCGCCTACCACTACGAAAATACGCGCTCGCTGCTGGATTTGGTGAGTCGTCATTGCCGCAAACCTCTCGGATTAAAACTGCCTCCTTATTTTGATATGCCCGACTTTGTGCGCTACGCCGAACTATTCAGCCGCTACGATATTCATTTTATCACCTCCATCAACTCTATTCCCAATGGCTTGATAGTGGACATTGAAAGCGAAAGCGTAACCATCAAACCCAAAAATGGTTTGGGCGGTTTGGGCGGTGCTTATATCAAGCCCACCACACTGGCAAATGTGCGCCGCTTTTATGAACTGATGCCCCCGCAAGTGGCTATTATCGGTTGTGGCGGCATTGAAAACGGTACAGATGTATTTGAACATATTTTATGTGGGGCGGCGGCAGTGCAAATCGGCACGCAATTGATGAAAGAAGGAACGGCGGTATTTGCTCGTTTGGAAAAAGAATTGTCGGATTGTATGGAGCGCAAAGGCTATCGGTGTATTGATGATTTTAAAGGAAAACTCAAAGTATTGTAGATTTTAGTGCTTTGAACAGCTGCCGCTTATAATATGTTAATTTGATGTTATTTTAGTATTAATTTGCATGAAAATGCTTTTTTATATGAATTTGTCTTCATTACCTTTGCACAATTTATTTTTTATTATCATATTTTAACAGATCAATCTATGCAACCCAAAACAATGTTCAAGACCAATGTATCCGTACCCGATGTGGATACGAGATTAATCCCTAATATTTGTCCAACGGAGTTTTCGGCACTTGTTCGTAAACTCCGTTTTTTTTTCGAAAGCAAGGGATTTTTAGAAGTACACACGCAAAATCGTCTTTCTATTATGGCGGCTTGCGAAGACCCTAAAACCATAGCTTCGTATCAGTATGCAGGCAAACTGTGGCCGCTGCCGCAAACCGGACAAATGTGGTTAGAGTATGAATTGATGACCAAACCCGATGTAGCGGGTTATTTTTGTTTGTCCACCAGCTATCGTTTGGAACCCAATCCGGTGGTGGGTCGCCACAACCTCATTTTTCCGATGTTTGAGTTTGAAACACACGGCGGTATGCAGGAGCTGGAAACTTTGGAGCGCGAATTATTAGAGTATTTGGGTTTTGGCGAAGCCAATTCGTTTTCGGGCGGCAATTATGAAGATGTGGCAAAATACTACAATACCCCCACCATTGAAAAAGAACACGAAACCGCTATCGCAGAGGATTTTGACAAAGTGTTTTTCTTGAAATATTTTCCCGAAAGCACTTCGCCGTTCTGGAATATGAAACGCAACGATGTTCATTACAACTTAGCCAACAAAATGGATGTTATTATTCACGGAATGGAAACCATCGGCTCGGCAGAAAGAAGTTGTGATATAGAAGCGATGTACAAAGCATTCCAAACCATTGAAAACGGCAAATATGCACAAAAAGTATATGACCTTTTCGGCGAAGACCGCGTAAAAAGAGAGTTGGAAGATTTTTTCACTCTAAACTTCATTCCTCGTTGCGGCGGCGGTATTGGTTTCGGTCGTTTGTTGCAGGCAATGAAATTATCCAATTTATTATAAAAAAGTTCTGATAACCCTATCAGAACTTTTTTTTTGCTCCTTCACTACAACACTATGTGGTGAAGGAGTTTTTTTATATAAAAAAAAACGACATACCCATTTTGTACAAATTATTATGGCAAGGGCGCGCGCGTAGAGCCATTTATTATCAAATCGGCATATAGTACCGTAGAAGCGTTTAGTTGGGCGTTTTTTTCCTTTATCATCTTCAGGAGTTCACTGCAAGCCTTTTGTGCAATTTCCTGTCCAGAAGTTTTAATAAAAGTAATATTGGGCTGGAAATAATAAGGCGTATCGCCATCGCTGATAGCAATAATCTGTACTTTATTTGGAATATCCCATTGCAGAAGGTGTGCTGCTTGCATTACACCTGCCAGTATTTCATCGCTCATACAAAAAATACTGTCAAAGGGATTCAATAAATTTTGCAGCAATTTTTCTTTGGCTTGTTGGGTATTGTTAGCATATATAAATTGTAGGGTAGGAGCTTCAGGTTTATTATTAATGGCTTTAAAACACCCCATTTGCCGCCTTTGTGTGATGGATAAATTGCTGTTGCCCATGATTGCTACTATACGCTTGGCTTGTGTAGCTATCAAATACTCAATGGCTCTTTGCGCAATGCTCACATCGTCAAAAGTAACGGATTGGTGAACAGATTGGGTCGGGATTTTGTCAAAATACACCAAAGGAATACCATATCGGCTCAGTGTATCAAAATGGTGGTGATCTTCCGTGTCGTAAGTTAAGCAAGCTAGCACACCTTCTATATTTAACACCCTGCATATTGCTACATTTTCTTTTTCGCGCTCTACATCTTCATTGGAATGGAGCATAATTAAATTATAACCTTGCTCTTTAAGTTGGTTCGTGATGGTTTTGATGACAGCCGGAAAATAATACATATTAATATCGGGTAAAATAAGCGCGATAAGTTTGCTGTGATGATTTCTGAAACCCGCCGCCAACTGATTGGGCAGGTAGTTCATCAACTGCGCCGTTTCGTGTATGCGTTGTATCATATCTTCGCTGATGTCGGTATGGCGTTTTAAGCCGCGGGATACCGTAGAAGGATTGATATTGAGGGCTTTGGCGATGTCTTTAATCGTTGTAGGTTTCATGACAAAAAAAAATCTTATTACAAAAAAAATCTTATTCCAAAATAAAAAAAAATTATCCACAGCAAACGTTTGCGCAAACGTTTGCTGTAAAATTATAAAAAATAGGGTGTTTTTTTATAGAAATCAACTAATTACATTTGCCTACAACCTAATTTATTGATTTCAATTTAAACACTTAATGTATGAGAAAAATTATTTACCTTATCTTGATGATGGTATGTGCAACAACTTTTGCTTGGGCACAATATTCGGTGAAAGGAACAGTGACAGATGAAAATGGAGAGGCGGTGTATGGGGCTATCGTAATGATAGAAAACAGCACTTGGGGCAAATCCACTGATTATGACGGTACTTACAGTATAGATGTTGCGCAAAAAGGAACTTATACGCTTGTTGTATCTTATATCGGCTATACGACCCAAAAACAGGCAATTACTCTTGAAGATTCCAAAAAAGAATTGGTTGTTGACGTTCATTTGGCGGAAGATATTATCGGATTGAACGCAGTAGTGGTAACGGGGGTTGCCAATCCTACTTCAAAGTTGGAGTCCAGTGTGTCTATCTCTACCCTCAATCCCAAATCTATTGACAATACCGTTTTTCGCACGACTGCCGAAATTTTCAGGTCTATTCCGGGTATCCGTGCAGAGGCTTCAGGAGGTGAGGGCAATACCAATATCACAGTGCGCGGTGTGCCTATTTCGGCGGGCGGCTCTAAGTATGTACAATTGCAGGAAGATGGTTTGCCAATTTTATTATTCGGCGATATAGCCTTTGCCACTGCCGACATCTTTATGCGTGCCGACAATAGCATCAGCCGTATAGAGGCTATTCGCGGAGGCTCGGCTTCTATTTTGGGCAGCAACACACCAGCCGGTATCATCAACTTCATCAGCAAAACAGGTGAAGTGCAAAACGCCGGTATCAGCACTACCATCGGCTTGGATTACAGCCATTTGCGCACCGATTTCGCTTTCGGCGCACCGATTGGCAATGGGGTGAGTTTTCAGGTGGGCGGCTTTTTCCGTCAGGGCGAGGGTGTGCGTACCGCCGGTTATAATGCACACTTGGGCGGACAGTTGAAAGCCAGTGTTACAAAAAGATTTGACAACGGCTATGCGCGTATCTCTTATAAAATGCTCAACGACCGCGCCGCCGCTTATATGCCTATGCCCATGAAGGTATCCGGTACCAATGAAAACCCCGAATGGGAATCAGTTTCCGGTTATGATGTTTTACACGGAACTATGCACACACCTTATTTATTGAAAGAAAACGGAATTGGTCCTGACGGAGCTTTGCGCCGCGTAAATGTAAGCGATGGTATGCATCCGGTTTCCAATGCTTTGGGTGCAGAATTCAGTTTTGAGTTGGGTAATGATTGGACGATAGAAAACCGTGCGCGTTTGGCATTTAATTCGGGCAGATTTATAACTCCTTTTCCTGCCGAAGTGGGTACGGCTGCTGCTTTGGCAGCCTCTGTTGCTACTTTGCGCAATGCTAACGCCGAAAATGCCACACTACAACAAACAGACGGCACAGCAGTGAGCGGCGACCAGTTGGCGTTGCGTATCCACATGTTTGATACCGAATTGAACAACTTTAACAACTTTGTAAATGATTTTAAAATCAGCAAAAAGGTTAAAGATGTAACCATTAATGTTGGTTTATTCAAAGCACACCAAAATATCAATATGTCGTGGTTGTGGAACTCCTACATCACCGAATTGAAAGGCGAAGATGCTCGTTTGCTGAATGTAGTAGATGGCGATGGCAACTTGTTGAGCGACAATGGTTTATATGCTTACGGAGTACCTGCTTGGGGCAACTGCTGCCAACGCAACTACGATACACAATACGAAATCACCGCACCTTATGCCAATATAAACGTACCTATTTCTAATCTTACTTTAGATGCCGGTTTGCGCTGGGATTACGGCAGCGTAACAGGAAGCACCGCCGGTACGGTACAATCGGAATATGACATCAACAACGATGGCACTATCTCTGCTCCCGAAAGCAGCGTATCTGCCATAGATAATGCGCACCCCAGCCCTGTTAATTACGACTACGATTATTTGTCGTTCTCTTTGGGTGCTAACTATAAAATTCAGGAAAATATGGCTGTATTTGCCCGTTATAGCAGTGGTGCTGCCGCCAAAGCCGACCGTATTTTGTTTTCGCCCAATATTAAAGCCGATGGCAGCATTACCGACGAAAGACTCGCCATTGATTATGTAAAACAAGCCGAATTGGGCTGGAAATATAATCGTGGCAATGTCGGTTTATTTGTTACTGGTTTTTATGCGCAGACCAACGAAGCGGGTGGTTATGAAGCAACTACACAAAAAGTTATTGAAAATGATTATGATGCGCTCGGTTTGGAAGTTGAAGGTGCGTGGAGTCTCGCCGATTTCAGTATAAGAGGCAGCTTTACCTTTACCAATGCTACCATCACCGATGCACCCGATACTTTAGTGATAGACAATCGCCCACGCCGTCAGTCGCCGCTGATTTTCAACCTCAATCCTGTTTATAATTTCGGCGAACATTCAGTGGGCTGCACTGTTTTAGGCACGGCATCATCTTATGCACAAGACAATAACCAACTCAAAATGCCCGGATATGTAGTGTTAAATCCATATATTACTTTCCAGATTACCAAAGGTTTGGGTGCTACTATTGCGGCAAACAACGTTTTAGACGCTTTGGGTATTACCGAATCGGAAGAAGGCAGCATCACCGAAAATGCAGTAAATTATGTGCGTGCGCGCCCGATTATGGGCAGAAGCATCAGTGCTACCATACGATATAGTTTTTAGGTTAAGTGAATAAATTATCTGTAATCCATGCGCAAGGAAGGGTGAAACGCCCTTCCTTATTTTAAATAACGATTGCAGATAAATAATGAAATGAAAAAAAGGGCGTAATACAAGATGGGGGTTGGATTGCGTCCTTTTTTTGATAAAAATAAATGAGCTGTTCTTTTGTCCTGATTTTTTTTATTAAAACAATAATGTAGTATTATATCAGTAACGCTGCCATGGATTCATATCAGGAAGCTGCTTTGAGGATTTTTCGCTACTCCATTACTTCGGCGGGTTTTGTGGCAAGTGCACACAAGCACGACAATTATAGCCGTGTGTGGGCACGCGATGCGATGCTCACGGGTTTGGCGGCACTGTGGGCAGCAGCCGATGATTTATTACCCGCTTTTGAAGCCAGTATTCTTACTTTAAGTCGCCATCAACACGCTTTGGGAGCTATCCCTTCTAATGTGGCAAGCGACACCAATGGGCAAAAAACAGCAGTGAGCTATGGCGGTTTGGTGGGGCGCGTAGATGCAACTACTTGGTGGATTATCGGTGCGGCGGCGTATATTGCATATACACAAAACGAAACCCTGAAAACTGCTTTGCTTCCGAATATACAACGGGCATTTGCAATTTTAAAATGCTATGAATTTAACAACAGAGGATTGATGTATGTCCCTTTAGGCGGCAACTGGGCAGACGAATACGTTACGCAGGGCTACACTTTGTATGACCAACTGCTGCGGCTGTGGGCTTTGCAGGCTGCCGCACAAGTGTGGAAAAACGAAGAGTGGCAGGAGGCCGCCGCCGCATTGAGAAATTTATTGCAAAAAAACTATTGGCTTCAGGGCGGTGATGTAGCAGCAACAAATGCTGATTTTTATCACCATATCGCTATGCAAAAAGCAACTTACCGACCTTATTGGTATAGCAGCCTATCGCCGGCAGGCTACGATATGCGTTGGGATATGCCCGCCAACGCTTTGGCTCTTTTGCTCGATATGGGTACGGCGGCTCAGTACGATGCTTTGGAAAATTACCTCCACGACCTGCATCAGTCGTTCGGACATTGGTTGTTGCCGGTATTTTCGCCCGCTATTTTTCCTGCCGATAAAGACTGGGGCTTGTTGAAAGAAAATTATGCCTATCGTTTCAAAAATGAGCCTTTTCATTTTCACAATGGCGGTGCATGGTTTATTTTTTTGGGCTTGTTGGGTTTGGGATTAAAAAAACAGGGTCGCCACCATACGGCACAAGCTATTTTGGAGGCAATGCAGGCGGCTTTGCAGCGTGAACAACCACAGCCTTTTACTTTTTATGAATACTGGAATCCTAAAAACCAACAGCACGGCGGTACAGCGGCTTTGTGTTTTAGTGCGGCGGGTTACTTGTATGCATCTTGTGAAATATCAAATGATTGGAATATTCTACTCTTATAACAAAAACAAGAGATGTATTTTGTTTTTAAATAAAAAAAAAGGAAAATATGATAGGGGATATTATTGATATAAAACCCGAATATCACAGCACAGCAGCGCAATTATTGACAGATATGGAGCGCAAACAGCTGTTGAAAGATGAAAAAGGACGTGTGGTAGTATTGATTGCGGGAGAGTCGGGGAGTGGTAAATCGGTGACGGCACACTGCTTGGCAAACTTGCTGAACAGTAGTCATCGCTATCAACAAGCACGGATATTGCACTTAGATGATTATTTTTATTTGCCGCCCCGCAGCAACCACCAACAACGCGAAGCCGACTTGAATCGGGTGGGTACGCAAGAGGTCAATTTGCCTTTGTTGCAGCAGCATTTAGATGCTTTTTTGCAAGGGCGGCAATCTATTATGCGCCCGATAATGGATTATGCGGCAAATGAACAACATCAAAATCGTTTGTTTTTCGGCAAAGCGAGCTATTTGATTATAGAAGGAACGTATAGTTTCAGGCTACGGCGGGCGCAATATCATATTTTTATGGAAAGAACTTATTTAGATACTTATGAACAAAGAAAAAAGCGCGGCAGAGATATTCTCAGTCCTTTTGTAGAGAAGGTATTAGCCATAGAACACCCGCTGATTGCCGCCACAAAAACCTCAGCCGATGCACTTGTGCGCAAAGATTATTCGGTGGTGTTTATGTCGTAATTCAGTGCTGTTTTTTTTCTTATTGGTGAAATATTGGTTTTTATTTTGTTTTAATCGCTTGAAAATTTATTGTAAAAAAATCACTTTCTATTATGCCCGCAACTAATTCTCTTCATACTGATAAAGAACTGCAAAAGCCGGCTTTGTCTTTTTCGCAGATTATTAATTTGAGCATCGGTTTTTTGGGTGTGCAATATGCCTTTGGTTTGCAGCAGGCTTATATGAGTCCTATTTACCGCTACTTGGGAGTGGAAGAACACACAATACCTTTGCTGTGGTTGGCGGGTCCTATTACAGGTTTGGTGATTCAGCCGATAGTGGGTGCTATGAGCGACAGCACCTGGACTCCGCTCGGCAGACGGCGACCTTATATTTTGGTAGGTGCTATTTTTACGAGTTTGGCTTTGGTGCTGATGCCGCAGTCTTCGGCTCTGTGGATGGCTGCATCGCTGATGTGGCTCTTAGATGGTATGGCAAATGTGACGATGGAGCCTTTCAGGGCTTTGGTAGGCGATAAATTGCCGGTTTCGCAGCGTTCTTTGGGATTTGCGGTGCAGAGTTTTTTTGTGGGCTTCGGGCAGGTACTCGCTACTACAATGGTCTTTATTTTGCCTTTGCTCGGCGTGGCGGTGTCGGACAGCACTTCTGAACTGCAAAAAATTCCCGATTATGTAAAATATCCTTTTTGGGTGGGGGCAGTTGTGTTGCTGTTGAGTGTATTGTGGACATTTTTTACCACAAAGGAAGAAGCTCCCCAAAACCCGAACGGAGAAAAAGAGGAGGGCGGCGGATTTTTACACGCTTTGGCAGACATCGGGAGGGCTTTTAAAGAAATGCCGCGCACGATGCGCCAATTGTGGTGGGTGAAATTTTTTACTTGGTACGGATTGCCTTTGATGTGGCAATATTTGGGATTATCCATTGCGCGCCACGTATATCAAGCCTCTAACCAAAGCGATGCCGGTTTTGCTGAAGGTATAAAAATGGGCGGTTTAGGGCTTACGATGTTCAATATCGGCTGTGTGGTGATTTCTATTCTGTTGCCTTTTATTTGTCGCTATTTGTCGCAACGGGCAGCACACGCACTTTGTTTGAGTATAGGCGGCTTGGCATTTATTACGATGTTGTTCACCAATGATATTTATGTGATTTTAGCGCAAATGTTGTTGGTGGGTATCGCTTGGGGTTCTATTATGTCTATGCCCTATGCGATGCTGTGCGATGCCATTCCTGCCAAACGTATGGGAGTTTATATGGGTATTTTCAATATGTTTATTGTAATTCCTCAGATTATTAATATGATTACTATTCCGTTTATTTATAAAAGTGTACTTCAGGGCGACCCGCGCAATGCTTTGGTTTTGGCAGGAATTTGTTTGTTGCTGGCGGCGGTGGCTTGTTTTGCGGTAGATGAAAAACAAATACAAGCAGCTTAACAAAAAGGCGTGAAAAAATACCAAAGTCGTGGCTTTTAGATGAGAAGAGGATTATATTTTGTGATAATAGTTTTATTGGCTTCATTCCGATTCAAAAGCATTAAATTTCTAATCTCATTTCTAAAAGATTGGGTTTGAAACCACACTTTAAATACGATTGCTTGGCTGTTTCATTTTCTTCATATACCTCAAGTCTGACTTCGGTTAGGTTTTTATTTTTAGCCCAGGCGATGAGCTGCTGCAAAATTCTTTGATTGATACCCAATCTTCTAAATTCCGGCTTCACATACATAAAACCCAAATAGGCATACGCTTTAAATGCATGATAGGGTTTTGCCTCCAATATTTTTGCATATCCCGAACCTACAATTTCACCATCAGCCACCGCCACAAGAATTTCTGCTTTGTCGGACTTAATGAGTTCAGGAAGGTTGTAATAGTGGATAGTGCCTTCCTTTAACGAATTATCAAAAGGTCTTTCGGCAGCGATTACACCCTGTTCAAAGCCGAGTAATATATTAATTTCTGCTGCTGCTGCTTGCCAAGAAAAAAAAGGCTAAGTCAAATGTATCAGTGTCATAAATGTAGCGGCACAAATATAGTGAAAAATGGCACAAATGTAAGTGGCTCACAACGCTATAAGTGTAAAGATTGTGGAGTGTGTCGTGTCTTAGTCCCCAAACACAAAAGTGCACAAATAGATAAAGAAGCGGTATTAGCAGATTCGTGAGAAAACGCTCTCTTTTTCAAAGAAAGAGTATATGCTCAACCTGTATTTTAAACTTTGGGCGTTTGAATACAATAAAAAAACTATCAACCAATAATATATATTGCCAATTTCTGTAATAATCCACTTGTAGTATTTAACGTATCGTACAATATCATTGATTTTCAAATCCTGTATCAACAAAGTCCTTAAATTGCTGATATAGTTCTTTTGTATTATTGTCGCTTATAACCTTTAGGGAGCTTGTAGTTTTATACTGTAAATAATGAGCTTAAAATATAATATATACGCAATAAAAATGTCCGATTTATTAGCTGCTTCATTGAGCCAAACCATACCCGAAGTCGCAAAATGTGATACATTTGCAATTCAAGCACATTTAGCACACGGCTAATGCTATAAATCGGCTAAAAAGGCAGATCGTTATTCAGTTTTTGTTGGTTTTAAAAAAATAGCACTATATCCGAAATATTTATCCATCAATCATTTTTTTCTATGATGAAATATATCATTTTCGCCCTTGTATCAATTATAATCTTTTTAAATATCGCCTGTAAAGTGAAGAGTAAGCCATCAAAAAAAACATCAGATACCGCCTTTTGGGTGGCGGGCTGGACAGCACCTTGCGCCCCCGAAGCCGAAACCGCCTGCTATTGGGTGCAAGCCGCCACTGCCGCCGTCCCCGACTGGGACACGCAGCAATGGTATATCCTGAATGAGAAGATAGAAGGGTTTAATTTTTCTTTTGGTACATTTTATAAAATAGACACAAAAAAAACAAAAAACGACGACGGCAAAGAACAATATATTTTAGAAAAAATTATAGAGCAAAATAACGACCCCCGCGTCCATCTCAACGACATTTGGGCTTTGGAAAGTATGGAGGGCGGCACGCCGCTTTCTGTCGGCAAAGGCTCTAAACCCACCCTCGAAATACATTTGAGCGATAACCGCATCGGCGGCTACGACGGCTGCAACAACTTTTTCGGCGAGCTGCAACGCCTGAGTCCCGAAGGTGAAATACAATTTGGTAAAATGGGCGGCACTTTGCGTGCTTGTATGGACGGCAACTCCACAGACAGGATTTTTTATGTCAATATGGAACAGGTGCGCTATTATGCACATAAAAATCTGCAATTAATTTTGTACGATGCCGACAAAAAGGAAAAGTTGCGTTTTAAAAAAGTGGATTGAGGATAAAAAAACGAATTGAATGATAAAAAAAGCCGACTTTTTGATATGATATCAATCAGTCGGCTTTTGTGTTGCAGTGCCGGAAGTGGGACTCGAACCCACACGCCCTCACGAGCACACGCACCTGAAACGTGCGCGTCTACCAATTCCGCCATTCCGGCAATATAGCGCAATGCAGGCGCAAATGTAATACATTTCCCTGATTTGCCAAAAAATATGCAGAATTACTGTTTTTAAATTTTTTTAAAAAAGAAACCTATTTCTGCCTGAAATACATCGCAATTGGTACGCCCGAAAATTCATAGCGTTCGCGGAAACGGTTTTCCAAATATTGGCGATAAGAATCTTTGACATATTGCGGCAAATTGCAGAAAAAAGCCAAAGCAGGATAATGCAAAGGCAATTGGGTGACATACTTTATTTTTACATGTTTGCCTTTGTTGGAAGGGTGGGGGTAAGCATCTTGCATTTCCTGCAGCCACTCGTTGAGTTCGTGGGTGGCAACGCGTTTTTTGCGGCGTTCAAATACCTGCATGGCGGTTTCCATTGCTTTAAAGATGCGCGTTTTTTCCAAAGCAGATATAAACAATATCGGAATATCGTTGAACGGAGCTAATTTGGCTTTTATTGCATCTTCGTATTGCTTGGCGGTTTTGTGGTCTTTTTCTACCAAATCCCACTTGTTTACCAATATCACAATCCCTTTTTTCTTTTGCACCATCAGCCTGAAAATCGCCAAATCCTGTGCTTCCAAGCCCTGTGTGGCATCTAATATCAACATGCATACATCAGCTTCGTCCATCGCATCAAAGACACGGATAACAGAATAAAACTCTAAATTTTCCATCATACGCGCTTTTTTGCGAATACCCGCCGTATCAATCAGCAAGGTTTGCATATTGAACTGATTGTAGAGGGTATGAATGGAGTCGCGGGTAGTGCCTGCAATATCGGTAACTACGTTGCGGTTTTCGCCCAGCAAAGCATTGAGGAGCGAAGATTTGCCCACGTTGGGTCGTCCTAAAATGGCAATGCGCGGAATGGTGTTGGCGGCTTCGCCCTCCTCTTCCTGTTTGGGAATATGAGCCGCTATGGCATCTAATATTTCTCCGGTGCCACTGCCTGTAATGGAAGAAATGAAAAAAGTTTCGGCAAAGCCCAAACCATAAAATTCGTTGGCTTCGTACAACCGCGCCGAATTATCCACCTTATTTACACCCAAGAGTACCGGTTTTTTGGTGCGACGCAGCAGATTCGCCACTTCAGCATCTAAATCCGTGATACCGCAGGTTACATCCGTCATCAATACAATCAAAGAAGCCTCTTCAATGGCAATCTGCGCCTGTTCGCGGATAGCCGCTTCAAAAATATCTTCGGAGCGCGGCACAAAGCCCCCCGTATCTATCACATTAAACACTTTTCCGTTCCAATCCGATACTCCATACTGGCGGTCGCGCGTCACACCGCTTATATCATCAACAATGCTGTCGCGCTTGCCCACTAAGCGGTTATAAAAGGTAGATTTTCCGACATTCGGTCGCCCGATAATAGCTACTGTAAAGCTCATAAAAATTACTGTTTAGGCTGCAAAGGTACATCTTTGAAGACTTTAGCGCATTTATTTTTTTTAAGAATACAGAAAATTAAATTCAAGCATGCTGTTGAATAATAAAATAATCGTTACCTTTGCGCCTCATTTATAAGCGGACGTGGCGTAATTGGTAGCCGTGCCAGACTTAGGATCTGGTGCCGAAAGGCGTGTGGGTTCGAGTCCCACCGTCCGCACACATTTTCTGTTCTCAACCTCTAACTATTCAAGCACCTAAAAAAATCCCCTTCTTTTTTATTCAATGAATATTTTACACCAAATCAATCCCGAACTCATCGGTACGCTCCGTATTGAAATTGTACCCGATGATTATGATAAACCGCTTCAAAAAGCAATACAACATCAAGCCAAAAATGTAAATATAAAAAGGGTTTCGTCCCGGACAAGCTCCTATGTCTATGTTAAAAAAAATGATAGGCAATCAGGTGTTGGTAGATACTATTATAGATATGGTAAGCGAGGGGATTGATGAATATGTGA
Organism: Sphingobacteriales bacterium; assembly: GCA_016711285.1. Classification (NCBI taxonomy): domain Bacteria; kingdom Pseudomonadati; phylum Bacteroidota; class Sphingobacteriia; order Sphingobacteriales; species Sphingobacteriales bacterium. The sequence continues at coordinate 8,577 of JADJTG010000016.1, read as the reverse complement.
AAAAGGAGAATTTACAATTGCTCGGCTCGCCACTGCCCATAGAAGGAAAAGCCCCCGATGTAGCTTTTGATATTCAAAAATCTCAACCTTACAGTTTTGAGTACGAAATCGGAATAGTGCCGCCCTATGAACTCAACTGGGATAATTTTACCGTGACGCAATACACGCGCAAAGTGGAAGAAAGTGATGTAAATGAAGTGCTTGAAAGTATGCGTATGCGCTACGGCAAGCAAATAGAACTGACCAAACCGGTGGAAAATAGCGATGTTTTGGAAGTGTATTTGGTAGAATTGGACGAAGCGGGCAATGTAAAAGATGACGGGGTGGACAATACGGCGACTCTGCCTTTGGATTTTTTCAAAGAAGAAGGCGGCCACCGCGAGCGTGTAAAAGCGATGAACCTCAATGAGAGCATCAAAATAGAACTTTTTGAAGCCGTCAATAAATCAAAAGAAGATATTGCCCGTCATTTGCTGGATATGCAGCGCACTGAGTTTGTGCATACGTTGTCGCCTTTGTTTGAGATGCAACTCAAAAAAGTGACCAACCACGAACCCGCCTCTTTAGATGCCGAGTTTTTTATGCAAACCCTGCAAAATCCCAATGCCACCGAAAGCGACCTGCGCGAAGATATTCGCCGGAATTTGGCAGACTATATTCAAAGAGATTCCGAACACCGCTTGATGCACGATATAGAACACGAAATCGTATCAAAAACTAATGTGCGCTTTTCGGAAGATTTTTTGTATAAAATTATTCAGCACAATAATAATCAGCGCGAAGCCGACAAACGCATCAGCGAAGAAGAGTTGAAAGCGCAAATACCGCAACAAATAGAGAAAGCCAGATGGGAATTGATACGACACCGCATCAAACAAGAAAGCAATATAGAAGTACAGGGAGAAGAAGTAGTTGATGCTGTGGCGGCGCAAATTCGCTATGCCGTACAAATGCAATATGGTCGTTTTTTAACAGATGAAGAATTGGAATCTATTTTGCCGAAGGCTCTTGAAAACAAAGAAAGTGTATCGCGCACTGTCAATAATCTCATCAATCAAAAAATAGACGGAATATTGATAGAGCGTATCAATAAAGTAGAGCAAGTTATCAGCAAAGAGGAATTTAACAAATATTTTGAAAACCATCATCATCATTAATCTGTTGTAATGTGCGATAACTTAAACTAAAAAGATTATTTTTTTATGTACGGAAAAGAATTTAAAAACTATGCAGTAAAGCATCTGGGAATGGGAGGTATGCGTGTGGATAGCTATGTAGATCGCAACGTGAACGCATTATATAGTATGAATCCGCAAATGGCTATACTCAAACCCTATATTATTGAAGAGCGTCCGATGAACATCACTCAATTAGATGTTTTTTCGCGCTTGATGATGGACAGAATTATTTGGTTGGGTGAGCCGGTATATCCCGATACTGCTAATATTATTCAGGCACAATTGCTGTTTTTGCAGTCGGTAGATGCCAATAAAGATATTAGTTTATATATCAATAGTCCGGGCGGCAGTGTATATGATGGTTTGGGTATTTATGATACGATGCACGTTGTATCGCCCGATGTGGCTACGATTTGTACCGGTATGGCGGCTTCTATGGCGGCTGTATTATTGGCAGCCGGACAAAAAGGCAAACGCTCGGCTCTTAAACACTCGCGCGTGATGATACACCAACCGATGGGCGGTGCGCAAGGACAAGCCAGCGATATGGAAATCACCGTAAATGAAATCAAAAAACTCAAAAATGAATTGTATCAGATTTTGAGTAATCATACCGGACAAACACTTGAAAAAGTGGAAAAAGACAGCGACCGCGATTATTGGATGCTCGCTGATGAAGCCAAAGAATATGGTATGATAGATGAAGTATTGGAACGCAAAAAATAAGCGTTTTTTTACTTTTTTTTAAAAAAATATATTATAAAAAGCCTGAAAGTACGCACTTTCAGGCTTTTGTTTTTTTTATTTTAAAACCTGCACCGAGTGGGCTGCCGTTTCTAATGCTGCTATATACTGCGGAATTGTTTTGTTCCAGTCGTAATGTTCCAATACGCGTCGGCGTGCTGCCGACCCTAATTGTTGTTGTAAAGTGGGGTGCTGTGCCAAGTTGCGCAAAGCATTTTGCAAGGCAGCTATATCATCGGGCGGCAGCACTATACCGCTATCGCCCACCGTTTCGGGGCAGCCCGATACATTGGAAGTGAGCACGGCACAGCCTGCCGACATCGCCTCCAACAAGGCTTTGCTGGCATTTTCTTTGGAAGAAATAAGCGAATATATCGCCGCTTCGCCCAATAAAGTGCGGTATTGCGGACTTTCGTTGTTGAGCCAGCCGTGAAACACAACAGGTGTAGCCGAATGAGCCGCCAATTGTTCCAAATGTGGGCGGTCGGGTCCATCGCCGCAAATATGCAACTCAAAAGGGAACGTTTCGGCGGCAACGGCAGCGATGAGGTTGCGAAATCCCTTGCGCGGCAGGAGGCGACCACTGGACAGCAGTATTTGCTTTTTGGGCAAAGGAACAAAAGTAGCGGCATCAAAACCTTCGCGGATAACCTGATAGGGAATATGCGGCTGCAATTGTTGATTGGCTAATTGGGCGAGATAGGCAGAACCCGCAAAATTTCCGGCAGACCCATTGGCAACCGCACGCAGCAAAGGCTTCGTAAAACGGTGCAGAAATGTAAAACGGTCTTGATTATAGTGTGGAATATCGCTGCCGTGACTGGTGAGAATGTAGGGAATATTGTAGTTTTTTTTTACCCAACGCGCCAATATACCTGTCGGAACAGCAAAATGTACATGCGTAACTTCGTAGTGATTTTTTTGCAGATGATTTTTTAAAAAAACCTTTGCATTCCAGAGGTAGCGCAACATTTCATCGGGGCTGCACATCTCTTTTTTTCGGCGACCGGCGGCGATGCGATAAATATGTAATCCTTCGCGCACTTCATAGGCGGGCAGCCCCTCAAAAGCCATCGTAACTACCGCGACACCATGACCCAAAGCGGCGTAGTGGCGGGCAATGTCGTAGCTGATAGGACTTGCGCCTCCGCCCAAAGGCGGAAATTCATAATTTAAAAACAGTATATTCATACCTTATTTTTTCAGGTAATGATGCAGCGGTCCGAATTTTTTGCCGTTGGCTTCCAAAAATACTTCAGTGGTAAGTGTGCCCTTGTTGTAAAGGGCTGCCACCTGTGCATCATCTAATGCAAAATTATAGATACGGGTGTCGTCTGTTTCGCCAATAAAATTCAGAATAATGAACTCCACACGGCTGTTTTTTTCGCGCGGAACTTTTTTGGTATCTACTTTTTTACCATCTACATATATTCCGTATTCATCACCCACTTTGCCGCCTTTTTGGTAAAATGCGATATGATGCCAGTTGCCATCGTTAATAAGACCACTGCTTACATAGGCATTGTCGCCGGCTATATCGTAGCGAAAACGCAAAGAAGCCTCTTCGGTATCGCCGCGCGACTCTACCAAAATACCTTCATTTTTTCTGTTGCCCAAGGAGTAGGGAGAACCCGGAAATTCGGTGAAGGAGTGTGTCCAAAAAGCCAACGAAAAAGGTTTGGATAAATCAACTGTGATGTTGGGACGGAAACAAAATGGTGGACTCTCCTTCAGTTTCGTTAAAGCTCGTGTTGCCGTTTTTGTCGGCTTCAAAACGGGGTAGTTTAGCATCTAAGAAGGGGTCGTAACGCCGCCAACGGTAAATAATGCAATCGGGATAGTTTTTTTCTAAGGTAATTGTCCAATCTAAAAAGGTAAAGGCACGCGAAGTCGGCAAACCCATTTTTTTATCTTTTATTTCGCTGTCAAAAATAATAAAACCCTCGTCGAACCGTATCAGGTTTTTCCACATCTCCTTATAACGCCCCGCCGAATTTTGGAAAAAAATACCCAATTTGGCAGACGGAATATTGTGATTTATTTTAAAACATCTTTATAGACATTGGAAATAACAAAGCCCGAATTTTGTAAAGTGGAATCTTCTAATCTGGCTAAAAACCTCCACATTGTCCTTTTTGAAATGTACCAATTTGGTAGATGAAAAAAAAGCGGTTGTATTTGGGATCGTAGGTTTCTAAGGTTTCTGTAAAATAAATAGGATTAAAAATAAAATAACCCAATACCAAAGAAGTAACCATCACTATTGGGCGCAGCGGAAAGCGTGTACAAAGGCGTTGAACATTGATTGTTGCTATTAAACCATACGCAAATACTACACAAAATAACGGAAGTGCGTAATAGATATAGCGGATTTGGAATAAACGGAAAAAGAACCAATAGTAAGCTACAACTGTGAGCATAAAACTTACCAATACAATATAAAACCAACGGTTGCGGCGCAGCATTGCCCACGACATACCGGCAAAAATTACCATTAAAACCAAATAAATAAAATTGCTGTCGCCCCACCAATGCTCTACCAAACGACTCGGAAACAGAAATGTATTAAACCAATCTATGTTTTCGTAGGGGTTGGTAAAGCTGAAAGCACGGATTTTTTATCTAAAAGTTTGTACAATATCCAAGTTGCAATAGTAACAGGAATGAGGCTGTATAAAATTCTGTTCCAGTTGATTTTCTGATTAATATGATAATATCGGCATACACCAGAATAAAAAGATACAGCAGCAATAATCGGAAATACCAAACCGATTTTGATGGTAGAAGAAGGGTCTATATTAAAAATATACCAAGATAAAAACAATAAATACAAAATAATAGCGATAATACCCCACAGCGATATTTTCTTTTTCAAAAAAAGCCACCTGCATCAAAATATAGGTCAGATAAATTTCCAAAGTGATGAACACAGGATAAAAGGCATATTCCCGAATAACGCGCGAAGTACCCACGCCCCAAGGCGACACCACCCACAGAAAAGCCGCCATCAAACCTGCCGCCGGCGAAAGTAAACGCCCCAAAAAATAAACCGGAAAAATAGCGAGGCTGCTCAATATAATACCCGGTATTTTGGCTACATATACATGCTCATGGTAAGTTTGGGGATTAAAATATACATACAGCCACGATATGCTGTGATTAACCAACCACGCCCGTGTATAATCCGAAGGCACACCGCGCTGCAAATCTTTGGCAGCGTATAAATGAAAATTTTCGTCAAAGGTGGGGTCGTTGTTGTAAATACCATACCATCGCCAAGCCAAGCCAAGCACAAACAGCAGAAAAAGCCATACATATTGCATGCGGTGCTTTGAGTGCCGCCGGTATAGATAATTTTCCGACCGAAAGTGTATGATTTTTTATATCAAAAGTATTGAAATAATAAGGCTGCAACATCAGCGTAAAAGCCCATACCCACAAACCGAAGGCAGAAGATGATATATAAATATTGATATTATTGTTGAGTTTGGGAAAAGCAGCTAATACGGCACAATACAAAGATGTAACTAAAAACAGTGCGGTAAATATCCGATGCGGACGACTATCCAAATGGTGCAAAGGAAAAAAATACGAAATAACCATTCCCAAAAAACCAATACCTGTTGGCACCATCATAAACCAACTTTCTGTTTTTATGGCATAAAACACCAAAAACAAAGCTAATAATATATACGGTAACCAGTTTTTTGCTAAATTTATCAAACGAGCCTTAATATCCATTGATACGATGATAGTAGAGTAAAATATAAACTTTTTTTGATTGCAGAACAAATAAAATTTATATTATATAATGTAAAAAAATGCTTGCAATATCAAAATATAACACGAGCAAAGAAAGCACAAAGATAGACAAAGCCATCGTTTTTGAGCCAATAAAAACTTGATTATATTGCCAAATATTTTGTTTTACTATCAAACCTTTTATTTGTCACTTTGTTATAAAACTAAATTTAAAAAAAAACACATGTATTCCTTGGTGAAAAAAATCAGCAGTTTTATAGGAATTTCTTTGCTTTTCGGATTGGCTGCCTGCCAACAACGTGTCAAGGTCGCTCCGCTTGCTGCAGCTTCTTCTACTTCTCATACACAAAAAAACATGGAAAACCCACCACAACAAGCCCCCTCTCTTCACAATTTCAGCATTAAGGGCATAGATGTCAAGCCTCTGGATATGGCGAATTTTAAAGGTAAAAAAATATTGCTCGTCAATGTAGCCTCCGAGTGCGGCTATACCAAACAATACGCCCAGTTAGAGGAATTGTATCAGCAATATAAAGACCGCCTTGTTATTATCGGTTTTCCCTGCAACGATTTTGGCGGGCAAGAGCCGGGCACTGCCACTGAAATACAACAATTTTGCAGCAAAAATTTCGGCGTTACTTTTCCGCTTACCGAAAAAATCTCTATTAAAAAAGACACACCCTATTTATCAGTGGCTCACCCAACAGTCGCAAAACGGCGTGATGGACGCTTCTGTAATGTGGAATTTTCATAAATTTTTAATAGACGAAAACGGATACTTAGTCGCTTCTTTTTGCTTCGCGCGTAGAGCCTTTTGATGAAGAAATTACGAATTTTTAAAGTAATATTTTCATACATCGGTTTCTAAAGTTGTATTTTTTTGATAAAAAACACAGGTTTTGAAAAATTTTATGCTTTTTAAAGAACAATTACAACTCATAAAATTGCCGCAATGATGACGACTACTCCTGTTTGGCATCCTTTTTCCAAACAAAAAAATGCGCGTATTCCCGTTACCATCGTAGCGGAAAAGGTGCCCTCTTGTATGCTGCCGATGGCAAAACCTATATTGATGCCGTTGCAAGCTGGTGGGTAAATTTGCACGGACACGCACACCCGTATATCGCCGAGCAGGTGAGCGAACAACTGCATACACTGGAACATGTTATTTTTGCCGATTTTACGCACCCCGCTGCCGAAACTCTGGCACACCGCCTCTTGGAAACCGTGCAATTACAGCAACAAAAAGTGTTTTTTTCCGACAATGGCTCTACGGCGGTGGAGGTGGCTCTGAAAATGGCTTTGCAATATTGGAGTAATGGCGATAAAGCGAACGCCGCCATATCATCGCCTGCAAAATGCCTATCACGGCGATACATTTGGAGCGATGGCGGTGGGCGAGCGTAATATTTTCAATCGAGCTTTTCACGATTTTTGTTTGAAGTACATTTTGTGCCGCCGCCCGAAGCAGGGAATTTGGAGAGCAAAGTATCGCAGTTATGCGACAGCTGTGCAACGGACAAACGGCGGCTTTTTTACGAGCCTTTGGTGCAGGGCGCAGGCGGTATGTGTATGCACAGTCCCGAGGGCTTTGGCGGAATTGCTGGGCATTGCCAAACAGCACGGTGTACTCACCATTGCCGATGAAGTGATGACGGGATTTGGCAGAACCGATACTTTATTTGCTTCACAACAAATAAAAAACCAGCACTCGCCCCGATATAATGTGCTTCTCCAAAGGGCTTACGGGCGGTACAATGGCTTTGGCATCGCACCTGCCAACAACATATTTTACGATGCTTTTATTCGGATTCTCCTTTGCACACTTTTTATCACGGACATTCCTATACCGTAATCCGGTGGCGTGTGGGGCTGCATTAACGAGTTTGGATTTGTTGCTGGAAGAAAATTGTACACAAGCCCGAGCGCATATTGCAGCACAGCACCGCCAATTCGGGCAGCGTATTTTGGAGCGATACAAAGATAAAATACGCGATTTGCGGCAGCAAGGTACTATTATCGCCGTAGAAATCAATGCAGGCGAAGCGGCTCATTATCATCATTCCCTGCGCGATTGCATGTACGATTTCTGTTTGCAGCACGGTGTATTATTGCGTCCTTTGGGCAATGTGCTGTATATAATGCCGTCTTATTGTATCAGTGATGATGAATTGAACACTATTTGTGAAGTAATAGAAAAGGGATTGGCAACAGATTGGGCTGCGCCTACACAGACATTTGATTTTTTAAAGGCTAAGGTTGAAGTATAAATTCCTCTTCTATTTTCCTTTGCCCTGCAATAAAAATCAACACTGTATAAATCATCACTTTAAAATCGTTGATGAGCGACTATGTTTCAATGTAAAATCAAATCGTATTTCATCTGCTCTACCATTTGTTCACATTTTCGGCATATCCAGTTGTACCATACCGCAGTATGTCGCGGGCTGCACTTTTTGGAGATGGCGGTATTCGGGGGCCTGTTGTATGATTTGGTCTATATGGAAATTTGCGTTCGGGGCGGGGACCCCACAAAGACATATCGCCGCGCAACACATTCACAGCAAAACTGTGGCAATTCGTCAACCGCCACTTGCGCATACTTTTTAAGCCATGCGGGTCGTTTTTTAGCTGGAAAGTGCGGGCCTCGGCTTTCGGCATCTTCGTACATAGAGCGAATTTGATGATGTAAAACGGCTTGCCGTATTTGCCGACCCGCTCCTGATAGTAAAGAATATTGCCTTTGATGACATTTTACGCGCAAAGCGATGTATAGCAATATCAGCAGCAGCAGCAGCACCGCCACCGATGCGCTTATGTCTATCTGGCGCGTTTGATGCGGCGTTAACACAAAGGCATCAGATCGGGATATATTTCTACCAATGCTGCCCGC